>VXME01000087.1 GCA_009861545.1 Acidobacteriota bacterium
TAATCACACCCCGACCACCGAGAACTCCACCCGTAAGCTCGTCGGCAGCGTCAGCCGTGAATACGACCCAGCGCCCGACGGGAGGTATCGCCGCATCCAGGTCCGGGTGCGGGGCGGCGAGCACGAGGTGCGGGCGCGTCGGGGTTACGTGGCGCTGCCGCGCCGGTGACGCCCGGCGCTGCGGGTCTCGTGTATCGTGATTGGCAGTGGCCGTTCTCGAAGCGCGCGATCTGCGCAGGCGCTACCGTCGCGGAGACACCGAGGTCATCGCCCTCGACGGCGTCGGCCTGACCCTGGACGCCGGGGCCTTCGTGGCGGTGGTCGGCCCGTCCGGCTGCGGGAAGTCGACCCTGCTGCACCTGTGCGGTGCGATGGACCGCCCGACGGCGGGGGAGGTGCGGCTCGAAGGGCGTTCGCTGGCCGCGCTCGACGACGATGCGCTGACACGGCTGCGGCGCGAGCGGGTCGGCTTCGTGTTCCAGTTCTTCAACCTGCTGCCCACCCTGACGGTGGCCGAGAACATCGGGCTGCCGCTGCTGCTCGCCGGTCGCGAGCCGTCCGACTCGATCGCGCGGGCGGGCGAGTGGGCCGAGCGGGTCGGCATCTCCCACCGCCTCGACCACGCGCCGGCGCAGCTCTCCGGCGGGGAGGCCCAGCGGGCGGCGATTGCGCGGGCCGTCGTGCACGAGCCCGCCCTGCTCGTCGCGGACGAGCCGACCGGCAACCTGGACAGCGAGAACGGGCGACGCATTCTCGATCTGCTGCAGGACGTCAATCGCCGGTCCGGGGCGGCCCTGCTGCTCGCCACCCACGACGCGGCGGTGGCCGCGGCGGCGGATCGGACGGTCGCGATGCGCGACGGACGCATCGCGGGCGTCGAGTCGCGTCGTGACGGGCACGAGGATCCCTCGGTCCTGGAGCTGGCCGCGGCGGGCTCGACGGGTTCCGAGCCGTGACGGCAGGACGGCCGTCGACGCCCGACAAGACGTCTCCGGCGCCCGCCGGGCTGTTCCGCGCCTTCATCGCCAGGAGCCTCCTGCAGCAGCCGTTGCGGAGCGCGGCCACCGTCGCGAGCCTCGCTGTCGGCGTCGCGGTCGTCGTGGCCATCCAGCTCGCCAACGCCAGCTCCGTGCGCGGCTTTTCGACCGCCCTCGACGCGCTGGCCGGACGGACGTCGCTGGAGATCGCGGTGCCGGGCGTCGGCCTCGACGAGACCCGTTTGGCCGACCTGGGATGGCTGCGGGAGTACGGCCTCGTCAGTCCGGTGATCGACGCCGACGTGCTGCTGGAGATCGCTCCGGCCGGTGGGGACCCGGTCCTGGAGGCGGTGCGGCTGCTCGGCGTGGACATCCTCCGCGACCGTCCGTTCAGGGACTATCCGCTGGTCGACGGCGACACGCCGCGTGCGGTGACGACGCAGGGCTTCCTGGACCTGCTCACCGATCCGGAGTCGGTCATCCTGACCCGGCGGTTCACCCGCCGCCACGGGCTCGACGTCGGCGACAGGGTCGCTCTGGTCGTCGGCGAGCGGGCGTCGGCGCTGCGCGTGGCGGGGATTCTCGGCGACGAGGGTCCGGCCAGCGTCCTCGACGGCGGCTTCGCGCTGATGGACGTCGCGGCGGCGCAGTGGGCCGTCGGACGCCTCGGGAGGGTCGACCGGGTCGACGTGCGGCTGGCCGACGGCGTCGACGTCGCGCGGGCCGAGCAGGAGATTGCGTCCCGGCTGCCCGCCGGGATCGCGGTCCGGCGCCCGTCGTCGCGGGGCGCCGAGGTGGAACGTATGCTGCGCGCGTTTCAGTTCAACCTGACCGCGCTCAGCCTGATCGCGCTCCTCGTCGGCCTCTTCCTGGTCTACAACACCGTATCGGTATCCGTCATCACGCGCCGCCGCGAGATCGGTCTGCTGCGGACGCTCGGCGTCACCCGCCGCGCCGTGGTCGGGCTGTTCCTGGGGGAGGCGGGCGCGCTCGCGCTGCTCGGCTGCACGTTGGGTGCGCCGCTCGGCTGGCTGCTGGCGCACGGCGCGGTCCGGCTGACCTCCTCCACCGTCAGCCAGTTCTGGATCGTGTCGTCGGCCACGGTGCCGCCGCTCGAGCCGCGGATGGTGATGCTGGCGTTCGCGGTCGGCCTGCCCCTCGCGCTCGTCGCGGCGGCGGCGCCGGCCCTCGAGGCGGCGCGGCTGGACCCGCTGGCCGCGGTGCGCGGCGACGACGACCTGGACGCGCGGACGCGCCTGCGGCGCCGGTTCATCGCCGGCCCGCTGGCGCTGTTCGCGGCCGGCGCCTGGCTCGCGGCGCAGGGGCCGGTCGGCGGGTTGCCGGTCTTCGGGATGCTGGCGGCGCTGGCGGTCGTCCTGGGGGCCGGGATGGCGATGCCGGCGGTGCTGTTCGGATTCCGGCGGGCGTGCGGGACCGTCATGGCGCGCCGGCTGCGCGTGGAGGGGCGGCTGGCCCATGCCAATCTGGGCGCCGCGATTCCCAGGCTCTCCATCTCCGTCGCCGCGCTCGCCGTCAGTCTGGCCATGATGGCGGCGATCGCCATCATGGTGGGCAGCTTTCGCGAGACCGTCGTCTACTGGATCGGACAGACGCTGCAGGCCGACCTCTTCGTCTCGGCCGCGCGGCAGTCGCCCCAAGCCGACCGCGGGGGGATCTCGGCCGCGACCGAGGCGCTCATCGCCGGCCATCCGGCGGTGGAGGCGATCGACGGGTTCATGGGGATGGACGTGCCCTACGGGGGCTCGACGATCACCGTGGGGGCGGGGCGCTTCGCCACGCGCATCGAGCGCGGCGGGCTGCAGTTCAAGGCGCCGGCCGACGGCGCGGCGGCGATGGCGGGCGCGATCGGCCGCGACCGCGTCGTCGTCTCCGAGGCGTTCTCGCTGCGGTACGACGCGGACGTCGGCGACCGGATCCGCCTGCCGACCGCCTCCGGCCCGACGCCGTTCGAGGTCTCGGCGGTCTACTTCGACTACTCCAGCGACCGCGGGCTGGTGGTGATGGACGCCGGCACCTTCGAGCGCCACTTCGGGCCGGAGCGGCCGAGCGGGCTGACCGTCTACCTGGCGCCCGGCGCCCGCGCCGAATCGGTTCGCGACGAGCTGCGCGCCGCTCTGGGTCCGGAGCGGCGCATCTTCATCACGACCAACGGGGACCTGCGCGCCACCGTGCTGCGCATCTTCGATGCCACGTTCGCCATCACCTACGCGCTCGAGGTCATCGCCATCGGCGTCTCGCTGTTCGGAATGGCCGCCACGCTGCTGACCCTGGTGCTGGAGCGCCGGCGGGAGATCGCGATGCTGCGGCTGGTGGGAGCGGACAGCCGCCAGCTCCGGCGCCTGATCGTGATCGAGGCGGGCGTGTTGGGCGCGTTGACGCAGGGCGTGGGGCTCGTGGTCGGTCTGGCCCTGTCGCTGATACTCATCTACGTGATCAACGTGCAGAGCTTCGGCTGGACCATCCAGTTCCACCTGCCGGTCGGGTTCCTGGCCCAGGCGACCGTCGCCGTCGTGGCCGCGGCGGCGCTCGCCGGCCTCTATCCGGCCCGGCTCGCCGCGCGGTTCGAGCTGGGAGACGCCGCCGGCACACCGGAGTAGGGCATCTACGGATTCCGAGGTCGATATCGCGTCAGCGGCACGACGAGCCGAAGCGGGCCAGCGGCGCCGGCATGACAGGATTGGCAACATGGGGAGACATGGAGGAAGGCGGCCCGGTGGCGGGAGCTTCGCGTGGGCGGCGGCCGTGGCTGGCGCGCTGATCGCGTCGGGCGTGCATATGGGGGGCCAGGAGGGGAGCCGCGACGGTGATCGGAGCGCCTGGAAGGCCGCCGATCCGGGCTATTCGCTGGTCTTTCCGCGCGACCATGCGGCGCATCCGGACCACCGCATCGAGTGGTGGTACTACACCGGCAACCTGCGCACGCCGGACGGCCGCAGGTTCGGCTACCAGCTCACGTTCTTTCGCTTCGGCGTCGACCGGGAGCCGCTGAACCCCTCGCGCTGGGCGGTGCGCGACCTGTACATGGCGCACTTCGCCGTGACGGATGTCGAACGTGGCCGGCACCACGTCGCCGAGCGGCTGAACCGCGCCGGCATCGGCTGGGCCGGGGCGAGCACCGAGACGCTGAACGTATGGAACGACGGCTGGGCGGCCACCCTGGACGAACGCGATCGCAGGAGCCAGCGGCTCGTCGCGGCGAGCGACGACGGCGGCCTCGCCATCGAGCTGCGCCTGGCCCCGGCCGCGCCGCCGGTGCTGCACGGCGTGAACGGCTTCAGCCAGAAGGGGGCCGAAGTGGGCAACGCCTCCCACTACTACTCGCTGACGCGCCTGCGGACGACCGGCCGACTCGTGGTCGGCGGCGAGACGTTCGACGTGGAGGGACTGAGCTGGATGGACCACGAGTTCGGGACCAGCTTCCTGGAGCCGGCCCAGGCGGGCTGGGACTGGTTCTCGATCCAGCTCGACGACGGGACCGACCTGATGGTCTACGTCATGCGCAGGATCGACGGCGCGCGCGATCTACGGTCGAGCGGCACGCTGGTGGTACCGGAGGGCAGGGTCCATCTGCAGGTCGACGACTTCCGCCTGACACCGGGCCGCCGATGGACGTCCCCCGCCAGCGGCGCCGCCTATCCTGTGGCGTGGCGCATCGAGATCCCGCCGCACGGGCTCGACCTCGACGTGACGGCGGCAGTGGATGCCCAGGAGCTGCAGACCGGGCGGTCCACCGGCGTCACCTACTGGGAGGGCGCGATCGACGTGCGGGGCACGCGCCGCGGCGCTCCCGTCGCCGGGTCGGGCTACCTGGAGATGACCGGCTACGCCGGCGCGCCGATGAGCACGGTGCTGCGGTAGGCTGAACGAAGAGCCGCCATGCCTCCGAAGATTCGGGAGTTGGTTGCGGAACTGGAGCGCGCGGGTTTCGTGGACCGTGGAGGGAAGGGAGATCATCGGAACTTCGTACACCCGAATGTAGCCAGACCCGTTACGATAGCGGGGCGGCTTGGCGACGACGCCCGCCGATATCAGATTCTCGCTGTCCGTCGAGCCGTCGAGGAGTCGCAGCGATGAAGGAGAGCGCGCGGTACTTCAAGATCGTGGAATGGTCGGATGAGGACGGCTGCTACGTGGCGAGCTGCCCCGGTCTCTTCCTCGGGGGATGCCATGGGCCGGATGAACGCGCTGTCTTCGCGGAGTTGTGTGTGATTGTGGAAGAGACCATCGACCTGTATCGCGCTGACGGAAAACCGTTGCCTCCGGCCACTGCCGGACGTGATCTGGCGAGCAGGCTGCAGGACGTCGCGTGACCGCCAGCCGACAGCCCTCTCGTGCGCCTCTCCTGCGTAGAGGACGATGCGCCAGGCGAGCCACTGGAGGTGCTCTGGGACACCGAGGTCGACGCCCAGGTCGTTGACGGCGCGAACTGGCAGGCCATCGCCAGCCGCGGCTTCGACGAACCACACCTGTTCTCGGCCTATCTGAACACGCTGCGGTGGCACTGCGTGACCTCCACCAACCCGCGGCTCTTCCAGGCCCCCTACCGGGCCGGCATCGAGGTGAAGGCGTTCCCAACTGGAGCCGCTCCGCAAGGCGCTGCTCATGCCCCGGGTCAATCTGTTCATCGCCGACTCGGTCGGGCTCGGGAAGACCATCGAGGCGGGGCTGATCCTCCGGGAGATGCTCATGCGCCAGAAGGTCCGCCGTACCGTCATCTGCTGTCCGCCCTCCGTCGTGCGGCAGTGGAAGGACGAGATGGACCAGCGGTTCGGCTTGACGTTCGTGATCTACGACCGCGACTACGTGACCGCCAAGCGGCAGGAACGGGGCTACAGCGTCAACCCGTGGACGACCCACAGCCGCTTCATCGTCTCGCAGGCCCTCATCCGAAACGAGACCTACGCCGGTGCGTTGCGAGACTGGCTCGGGGAGTTTCAGGGGGGCTCCCTGTTCATCCTGGACGAGGCGCACATGCCGCCCCTGCCAGCGGCACGAAGTACGCCATCGGAAACAGCGGGACAACACCGTCGACGCCGTTCTCCTGCGGGAGTTCGCGGACACCTTCCAGCACGACCTGTGGCCGGGCAAGCGACTTCCCGAGACCTTCTACTACCCCCGGTCTCTGGCGACCGAGGGCAAGACGCGCGCTTGCCTCCACGCCAAGTGCATCGTCATCGACGACCGCCGGACCCTCATCACCTCGGCCAACTTCACGGAGGCCGCCCACAAGCGAAACATCGAGGCAGGCACGGTCATCACGGACGGCCACCTCGCTCGGGCTCTGAAGGCGCAGTTCGACACGCTCGTGGACCAAGCCGCGCTACAGCCCGTGCCGGGACTCCACGGGCAAAATTGAGATAGAGCGACCAGTCGGCCCCGTGAAGCGCCGACACCGGGTTCGCGCCGTCCGTCGAGCTGTCGAGCAGTCGCAGCAGGCTCAGCGCATGTGCTTCTTCGCGCGCTCGGCCAACTCTTCCGGGGGCAGGTCCTCCTGGCGCGTGGCGATCGTCCAGAGGTTGCCGGCCGGGTCCTTCACGCTGGCGTTGCGGTCGCCATAGAACATGTCCGTCGGCTCCTGGAGCGAGGTCGCCCCGGCCGCGAGCGCCTGCTCGTAGGTGGCGTCGGTGTTCGGCACGTAGAGATAGAGCATGCCCGGAAGCACGGGGATCTCGCCCTGCGCCCTGCCCATCATCACGCACGAATCGCCGATAGTGACCTCCGCGTGTCCGGTCGCTCCGTCCTGGCTGGGAATGCGTTCCTTCTCCGTGGCGTCGAACGCCGCCTTGAGGAAGTCGAGGAGCTGATCGACGTCGGTGACGACGAGGTACGGCGTAACGGTGTGGTAGCCCTCGGGAATTGGATTCACGGCCATCGCAGTGTCTTCCTTTGGTCGAGTGTTTCCGTGTGTGTCTGGTCCATGCGACAAGGTCGCGGCGCAGGGCGGGCGTCGAGATCCGCGGCCGCAACTCTTCCAGGTGGTCGAGGTGCTTGTTCAGCTCCGACAGGCGCTCGACCAGGAACGTCATCTGCCGAGTGCGTCGAGCGTCATCCGCCGGTACCGCTCGAGGAACGGTGCGAGCTCGGCGGCCCGGATCTGAACGTCGCGGCGGAAGTCGCGACTCCGGTCGCGGTCGCTGCAGAAGAGCTCGATGTCGGTACGCAGGATCCTGCGGGCCAGGAGCGGCGGCGCGTCGTTGAGCACGACCAGGTCGACCTCGTTCCTGCCGAGCGCATGGATGAGATCGCTCGTCAGCCGCAAGCGC
This sequence comes from Acidobacteriota bacterium, assembly GCA_009861545.1. Taxonomy (NCBI): domain Bacteria; kingdom Pseudomonadati; phylum Acidobacteriota; species Acidobacteriota bacterium. Next base: position 7,262 of record VXME01000087.1, read on the forward strand.
AGGTCGAAACGTTGCGCGGCCGTGGGCAACAGGCGTCTATCGAGCAGCACGCCGACGTCCACGTCGCTCTCGCGGTGGGCTCGCTTCTCGCCGTGGCTCCCGAACAGCCACGCCGCTACGACCGCGGCGTAATGCGGGGCGGGAAAGTAGCGGCGCAGCCGCGCTTCGACCTGTCCCGGCTCGACGGCCACCGGTGCGCGGTGTGATCCCATGCGTACGATCCGTCGTTTCCGAGAAGCGGCCCGGTCCGCAGGCCTACCCGGCGTTCTTCGGGTAGCCGAGGCCCCGGAGCGCCTCGGTGATCTCGTCGAGAATCGCCGGGTCGTCTATCGTCGCCGGCGTCGTGTACGGCTGGCCGTCCGCGATCTTCTTGACGGTGCCGCGCAGGATCTTGCCCGACCGCGTCTTGGGAAGCCGCGGCACGAGCGCGGCGGTCTTGAACGCGGCGACCGGGCCGATCGACGCGCGGACACGCTCCACCAGCTCCGGTACTATTTCGTCCGCTCCCCGCGTGACGCCCGCCTTGGTGACCACGAAGCCGATCGGGATCTCGCCCTTGATGGCGTCGGCCACCCCGACCACCGCGCACTCGGCCACGTCGGGATGGAAGGCGAGCACCTCTTCCATCCCGCCGGTCGAGAGGCGGTGCCCGGCCACGTTGATGATGTCGTCGACGCGGCTCATGATGAAAAGGTAGCCGGCGTCGTCCTTGTAGCCGGCGTCGCCGGTCACGTAGAAGCCGGGGTAGCGCGACAGGTACGACTGCCGGTAGCCGTCGTCGTTGTTCCAGAGGGTCGGCAGGCAACCGGGCGGCAGCGGCAGCTTCACGACGAGTGCCCCGATCTGCCCGGCCGGCACCTCGTTGCCGTCCTCGTCGAGCACCTGCACGTCATAGCCGGGGACGGCCCGCGTGGGCGAGCCCGGCTTGACCGGCAGCGTGCCCAGGCCGACGCAGTTGGCGGCGATCGCCCACGAGGTCTCCGTCTGCCACCAGTGGTCGATGACCGGTACGCCGAGGCGGTCGCGCGCCCAGATCAGGGTGTCCGGATCGCACCGCTCGCCGGCCAGGAAGAGGGTCCGGAATCGCGACAGGTCGCGCTTGCGCAGGTACGCGCCCTCGGGGTCTTCCTTCTTGATGGCCCGGAAGGCGGTCGGCGCCGTGAACAGCACGTTGACGCCGTGCTGCTCGATCACGCGCCAGAAGGCGCCGGGATCGGGCGTGCCGACCGGCTTGCCCTCGTAGAGGACGGTGGTCGCGCCGCGCAGCAGCGGCGCGTAGACGATGTAGGAATGGCCCACGACCCAGCCGATGTCCGACGCGGCCCAGTAGACCTCGCCGGCGCCGACGCCGTAGACGTGCTCCATGCTCCAGTGCAGCGCGACGGCATGCCCGCCGTTGTCGCGCACCACCCCCTTGGGCACGCCGGTGGTGCCGGAGGTGTAGAGGATGTAGAGCGGATCGGTCGCGGCCACCGGCACGCAGTCGGCCGGCTCGGCGCCGTCGCATGCCGCGCGCCAGTCGAGGTCGCGGCCGTCGACGAGCGGGGCCTCGGCCTGCGGGCGCTGGAGGATGATCGTCCGCTCGGGCTTGTGAGTCGAGAGTTCGATGGCAGCGTCCAGCAGCGGCTTGTAAGGCACCACCCGGCCGACCTCGATGCCGCAGGAAGCCGACAGGATCAGCTTCGGCTGCGCGTCGTCGATGCGGGCGGCCAGCTCCTTCGGCGCGAAACCGCCGAAGACCACCGAGTGGACCGCGCCGATCCGGGCGCAGGCCAGCATGCCGATCACCGCCTCGGGCACCATCGGCATGTAGATGACCACCCGGTCGCCGGCGATCACGCCTTGCGCCGCGAGCGCGCCGGCTACGCGCGCCACCTCGTCGCGCAGCTCGGCGAACGTGAACCGGCGCACCGTGCCTGTCACCGGACTGTCGTAGATCAGTGCGGGCTGCTTGCCGCGGCCGCGATCGATGTGGCGGTCGAGGCAGTTGTAGCAGGTGTTGATCCGTCCTCCGGCGAACCAGCGGTGGAAGGGCGGATTCGCGTCGTCGCGCACCGTGTCCCAGCGGCGGTGCCAGTAGAGCGGCTCCGCGGCGGCGGCCCAGAATTCCCGCGGGTTCTCCCGCGCGCGACGGTAGGTCTCTTCGTATACGGAGGGCATGAAGCCGGATCCTATCGTATGGCCTATAGTGGCGGGGTCGGGGTCGTTCGATTCACCCGGTCGAAGGCGAGGAGGCAACGATGGGCGATTCGGCTTCGCGTCGGCTGGTCCCGTGGGTGTTGCTGCTGGGGGTCGCCACTCTGCCGGACACGGCCGGGGGACAGGATCTGCGGCTGATCTCGGCCGCGGCGAGTGGAGATGCCGCCGCGGTGCGGTCGCTCGTCGGCGAGGGCGTCGACGTGGATGCGCGCCGGGCGGACGGCGCCACCGCGCTCTTGTGGGCCGCGCATCGGGACGACCTGGAGATGGTCGACCTGCTGCTCCGGGCCGGGGCCGACGTCGACGCGGCCGACGACAACGGCGTCACGCCGCTCGAGCGGGCGGCGGAGAACGCCAGCCTCGTGATGCTCGAAAGGCTGCTGGCGGCCGGCGCCGGCACGCGCGCGGCGCGGACGAGCGGGTTGACCCCGCTGATGGCGGCGGCGCGGACCGGCGACCTGCCGGTGGTCGAGACCCTCCTGCGGCATGGGGCGAACGTCAACGCGGCCACGACCGAGACACGCAGCACGGCGCTGATGTGGGCGGTGGCGGGATCGCACCCCACCGTCGCGCGGGCGCTGCTCGCCGCCGGGGCCGACCCGCATGCCTCCACCGCGGACGGGTTCACGCCGCTGCTCTATGCGACGCACAACGGCGACGTGGCGCTGGCCGACATGCTCCTTGCCGCGGGCGTCGACGTGAACGAAACCGGTGTGGATGGAACGCACGCGCTGGTGTATGCCATCGTCGTCGGCCACGACGATTTCGCGCTGCATCTGTTGGACCGGGGCGCGGATCCCAACGGCTCGATGGGCGGGGTGCGGGCCCTGCACGCGGCGGCCGGCAGCGTCACCACTTGGCACGGCGACTGGCGGCGGAGCCATGGCGACAGCCGCCGGCGCAGCCCGTTCGGGCGCCGGGGCCTGCACGCAAGCCGTGCGCTGCCGCTGGTCGAGGCGCTGCTCGCACGCGGCGCGGACCCGAACGCGCGTATCGGCGCGTCGGCGATGCTGATGGACTACATCGGCTACCCGCGCAAGGGCGCGTTCGAGCCGTTCGCCTGCGGAACGGGCGATCTGCGCGGCGCCACCCCGCTGTGGGTCGCGGCCCACGAGGCGAACCGGCCCACCGTGCCGGAGGGCGCCGCCGCCGACTACGTCAGGGACAGCGCCGCGATCATCCGCGCGCTGCTCGACGCCGGCGCGGACCAGCACCTGACCACCGACGACGGGACGACGCCGTTCATGGCCGCGGCGGGCCTCGGGCGGTCGACGTACCGGCCGCGGCAGCCGCGCGGCGCGCGGTCGCCGAGCGCCGAGGCGGCGGTCCGGGTACTGCTGGAGGCCGGCGCGGAGATCGACCGGGTCAACGAAGCCGACTTCAATGCGCTGCACGGCGCCGCTTTCCGCGGCCTCGACGAGGTGGTGACGTATCTGGTGGAGCAGGGGGCGGACATCGACGCCCGCGACTTCAAGGGGCGCACTGCCTACCGGCTGGCCGAGGGATCCAAGCAGTCGTTCCAGTTCCAGAGTTGGCCGGAGACCGCGGCGCTGCTGCGGCGGCTGGGCGCCAATACGGACCTGGGCATTCCGGGCACGGTCCAGGAACGCCTGCGCGACGTGCCGCGCGCCGCTGATCAGTGACGACCCGCATTCCGGAAACGGGGTATCATGATCGGGTAGTCGTCGCGTAGAGCAAATGAGCATGCGCTCCGTTCGCGCGCTCCGTAGCGGTGCCATTGCCGCCGTCATCGTCTGGAAGCTCGCCGCCCTGGCGCTGCTGCCCGCGGCGTTGTGCTGCCAGGCGGTGATGGCCGCGGACGGAACCGCGGTGCCCGCCTGCTGTGAAGGGGGCGAGCACGGCGCGATGTGCCCCATGAAGCACGACGGGCGCACGGACGAGTCGGACGCCGCGCAGCAACAGCCGCGCATGCTCGGCTGCAACTCCCTGGACGATGCGCTCATCGGCATGGTCGGCCTCACCGGTTTCACCCCCGACAAGTTCGAACTTGCGTCCGACCCGTTGAGCGGTGTTCGGGTCGCGGAGACTCGCTACAGCGCCGGCTCGCTGGCCGTCGCCCCCTCACCTCCACCGCCGCGAGCCTGAGTCGGCTCTCGCCCGCTCCATTTCTTTCTGTTCGTGCAGCGGTTTGTCGCGCCTCCGTTGGCCGCGTTCGGGCTCCGGGCCCGTGCGATGCGCTGACGGCCGGCGTGCATGGAGGTATCGAGGTGCATACGGTGTGTTCCGGTACGCGCGGGGCGGCCCGTCTCTCGTGCGTGCCGCCGCTGGCGCTCCTGTTGACGGGCCTGGTGGCTTCCACGGCCCTGTACGCCCAGGATCGCGGGGCGGTGACGGGCTCGGTGACCGATGCGCAGGGACTGGCGTTGCCCGGCGCCACCATCGTTCTGCGGACGGACGGAGGTGCCTTCGCGGCGTCGACGGTCACGGATCGGACCGGCGGGTTCGTGTTCGACGGCGTCCCGGCCGGCGACTACCTCCTCGCGGCGAGCCTGCTCGGGTTCTCGATGCACGAGGAGCGGCTCACGGCCGGTCACGGGGTGGTGGACATCGCCATCACGCTCGAGGTCGGTTCGTTCTCCCAGGAGGTGAGCGTCACCGCGCTCATGCCGGAGCTGGCGACGGAGCTCGTCACGCCGGCGTCGGAGATCGAGCGGCGCGTCGCCCAGGACCTCGCGCGGTCGCTGCGCAGCCATGCGGGGGTCACCGCGGTGCGCCGCGGATCGATCAACCTCGATCCGTCGATCCGCGGGCTGTATGCCGAGCAGATCGGGGTCTTCGTCGACGGGACCCGCACGTTCGCGGCGGGTCCGGCGCGCATGGACTCGGCGCTCAGCCACATCAGTCCGCATGCGCTGCAATCGTTGCGCGTGGTGCGGGGACCGTACGCGCTGACCTGGGGCGCCGGTACGCTCAGTGCGATCCAGGCCGAGACGTTCAAGCCCGCGTTCGGCGCGGGCGACCTCCGGCTCGGCGGCCGCGCGGGCTACAACTACGGCAGCAACGGGGGCGCCAACGACGGGTTCGCCAACCTGTACGGCAGCTCGGACCGGGTGCGATTCGCGTTCCAGCACAACACCAGGCTCGGCGGCGACTACACCGACGGCAACGGCGACACGGTGCAGGGAGACTACGAGTCGTACGATACGCGCTGGGACCTCGGCGCCCGCGTCGGCAGCGAGACGCTCCTCGAATACAGCGGCGGCTTCCAGCGGCAGAACGACATCGACTACCCGGGTCGCCTGCTCGACGCGACTTTCTTCGAAACGCAGTCGCACGCGGTGGAGTTCTCGCACACCCCGACGGCGGACGTGCTCACGGAGATCGTGGGTCGGGCGTACGTGAACCGCAAAGACCACCTGATGAACAACGAGAACAAGCCGACCGCGCTGCGGAATCACCAGCGGACGCCGCCGTTCCCCATCCGCGTCGACCTGCCCACGTCGGCGGACACGGTGGGCGGCCGATTCCACGCCGCCCTCGAGACGGGACCGGTTCGCTACAAGCTGGGTTTCGACGCCTACCGACTGCACCAGAACGCCACGCAAACCATCACCGATCGGGAGACCGGAGACGTGCACCACGACCACCATCCGGTCTGGCCCGATGCGATGTCGACCAACGGCGGGGCCTATGCCCAGGTGCTCGTCGACCGCGGCCGGAGCACGGTGGGCGCCACGTTGCGGGTCGACCGCGAGCAGGTGCGCGTGGGGCAGGTGACCTCGTTCTTCGCCGACAACGCGGTGCCCGGCTACGAGCTGCACGAGGTGCACGGCCACTTCCACTGCGTCACCGCGCTGTGCATGACGCCGGCGGACCCGCATGGCGCTCACGGGCACGACGTCCACCCGCACGGCGGGCACGATGCGGGCCATGACGGCGGGCACGACGGGCACGGCGGCACGATGCTCGTGTCGGGCGATCGGTTCGCCCAGGCCAACACCAGCGTCAGCGCCGCCGCCAACGCGAGCCTGCGTCTGACCGACACCTGGTCGATTACGCTCGGCGCCGGCCGGGCGGTGCGCAATCCGTCGGTGCTGGAGCGCTTCGCCGATCGTTTCCCGGCCGTGAAGTTCCAGACGGCGGCGGAATTCGTGGGAAACCCGCACCTGGTGCCGGAGAAGAGCCTGGAGCTGAACGCGGGGACCACGTTCCGCGCCGCGCAGGCCACGGTCGCCCTGGACGTCTTCCTGCGCAACGTCGACGACTACATCACGGTCGCCGCCGACCCGAACCTGGCCAAGCGCCTGCCGCTCAGCCCGGACCAGCTCTTCCGCTACGTGCAGGCGGATGCGGCGCGGTTCGCCGGTTTCGATCTCACCGCGACCTCCGCCGCCGGCCCCTGGATCGACCTGCGGGGCGCCTGGTCGTACGTGCGGGCCGAGGATCTGCTGTTCGACGAGCCGCTGTTCGGCGTGCCGCCGTTCGAGCAGCAGTACGCACTCGACATTCACAATCCGGCCCGGACCCGCTGGCTGGAAGTGCTGGTCACGAACACGGGGGCGCAGGAGCGCGTCGCCGCGGCGCGGTTCGAGGTGCCCACCGAAGGCTGGACGACGATCGACGTGATGGCCGGCGTACGGATGAACGAGGGACTGACGCTGCGGGCCGGCGTGCAGAATCTGACCGACCAGTACTACGTCAACCACCTGAACTCGTTCAATCCGTTCACGCGCATCCGAATCGCCGAGCTCGGCCGGAGCGCGTTCATCGGCGCGGAAGTCGGTTTCTGAGGCGGGGGAGCGGTGTATCGCTCGTTACACGACGGTGCGGTTCGCGAGGGTGCGCCGGGAAGCGGTACGAGAGAAAGGGAGGGACAACGATGGAGCCCATGAAGACCTTGGGATGGTGTCTCGTGCTGGTCGTCGCGTCGGTCGCGTTCGTCACGGCGCACATGGTGGTGCAGAAGACGCTGCCGGAGGCCGGCGCCGTCCTGGCGGAGTCGCCGCACCACGTTCAGATCTGGTTCACGCAGGCGCCCGATCCGGCCATCAGCCGGCTGACTCTCGAGGGGGCGAGCGGCGCGGTCACGCTCGGCGACACCCAGGTGCGGGACGACAAGTCGCTGATGGCGATGCTGCCATCGAAGCTGGAAGCGGGGACCTACACCGTCAACTGGCGGACCGCCGGCGACGACGGGCACACGCAGCGGGGCGACTTCTCGTTCACGGTCCGCGCGGCCGACTAGCGGCAGAGCGTCGCACGCCGCCATGGACGGCGAGACCTTCGCACTTGTTCTGCTGGCCGGCGCGAAGTGGATCACCTACGCCGGGTTGATCGGACTGACGGGGGCCGTCGCGGTCGGTCGCCTGTCTTTCTCGGCGAGCCGGTTCGTTCAGTCCGGGGACGGTGTCGTCGAGCGGCGGCTCGGCGCGCTGGCCGCGGGCTCGGCGGCAATGCTTCTCGCCGGCACGGCGGCTCGGCTCTACGCGCAGACCTGGTCCGTCTTCGGACTCGACGAGCCGGTGACGCTGGAGCTCGTTCGGGTCGTCGGCATCGACAGCCGATGGGGCGGTCGCTGGCAACCGCAGGCCGGATTCGCAGTGCTGGCGGGCGTGTCGGCCGCCGCGTGGCGGTGGAGTCCCCGGCGAGGTTGGTGGATCGCCGCGGTGGCCGTGGCCGGCGCCTGGATCACCCTCCCGCTGACCGGGCACGCCATGAGCTTCGAATCCCGCCTGCCCTGGGTCGCGCAGGTCGCCCACGGGATCGGGGCGGGTGCGTGGATCGGCGCGCTGGCCGCCCTGGTGGCGATCGTGTCCGGACTGGCGCGTCGACCGGCGGGTCAGGCCCCCACGGTCGTCCTCGCGGGCCGGTTCTCGCCGCTGGCGGTGGCCGCGGTCGGGTTGATCGCCGTGTCGGGGATCGTCACGGCAGTCTTCTATGTCACTGCGTTCGCCGATCTCCGGACGACCGGCTACGGCCGCGTCCTGTTGCTCAAGGTGGTCCTCTTCCTGGCTACGGGCGCGATCGGCGCGTACAACTGGCGGATACTGCTCCCGCGCCTCGGGACCGGGACCGGCGCGCGGGCGTTGCTGCGCTCCGCCCGCCTGGAGTTGACGCTGGCCGCGGCAGTGCTGCTCGCAACCGCAGTCCTGGTACATCTGGCGATACCGAGCGAAATGGAGTAAAACAGCCCCATGACCATGCCCTTCTCACGTCGCCACTTCCTGCAGACGGCCGGCGCCGGCGCCGCCGTCTGGGTGCCCTCCGCGGTCCACGGCTACACGGGGGCTGAAATGGCCCGCCGCGCGGAGCAGTCCGGGGGCGAGCTGACCCCGCTCGGTCTGTCGATGTGGGATCTCGACACGCCGGCGCTCGTGGTGGATCTCGACGCGCTCGAGGCCAACATCGCTACCATGCAGCGCACCGTGACGAGCAACGGCATCGCGAGCCGGCCGCACGCGAAGACCCACAAGTGCCCGGCGATCGCCCGCCTGCAGCTCGAAACCGGGTCGGTCGGGATCTGCGTCGCCAAGGTGAGCGAGGCGCAGGTGCTCTTCGACCACGGCATCGACAAGCTGCTGCTCACGACGAGCAACGTCACGCCGCTGAAGATCCGCCGTGCGATGAGCCTGCGGAAATGGTGCGACGGCTTCGTCCAGACCACCGACACCGCCGCTAACGCACGGGATCTCTCCGCGGCGGCCGAGGCGGCCGGGGTCGTGGCCGACATCGTCGTCGACGTGGACCCGGGCGGTCACCGGACCGGGATCACTCCGGGCGCGCCGGCCCTGGAGCTGGCCCAACTCGTCGACCGGCTGCCCGGGCTGCGGCTGCGCGGCATGCTCTGCTACGACGGCGGATCCCAGCACGTCAAGGGCTTCGAGGCGCGTCAGTCGCAGACGCTGGAGCGGCTGGCGGCGGCGGCCGAGACCCGCGAGCGGTTCCAACGCTCCGGCCTGAACACCGAGATCTTCAGCGGCGGCGGGACCGGCACCTACAACATCGACCACCAGACGCCCGGCCTGACCGACGTGCAGGTCGGCAGCTACGTCTTCATGGACGCACAGTACATCGACATCGGCGGGGCCGACGATCCCGATGTCTACAGCGACTTCCAGCCGGCCCTGACCATTCTGACCACGGTGCTCAACGCGCAGTACGAGGGGCGGGCGACGACCGACGCCGGCGCCAAGGCGTGCACCATCAACCGCCCGTGGGCGCGGATCAAGGGCGAGACCGGCATGAGCTACACGTCCGGGTCGGACGAGTTCGGCTCGATCCGCTACGAGAGCGACGCCAGCCGGACCTATGCGGTCGGCGACAAGCTGGAGCTGATCGTCTCGCACTGCGATCCGGTGGTGAACCTGTACGATCAGATGTACGCCGTCCGCAACGGTACCGTCGAGGCCGTGTGGGCCATCGCCGCGCGGGGCCGCTCGACCTGAGAGATCCGCGGCGGGAGCCCGCGAGGATTTCACCGCGGGTTCCCGGTCGTCGACGGGGCGTTGGCAGCAAGTCCGCTATAATGGGGCCGCCATGTGGACCAAGATGATGAACCGGCCTCGCAAGAAGCCGCCGAAGAAGATCGCCGTCATCGACCCCGAGCGCTGCTTCGGCGCGTTCGCCTGCTCCATCTGCCAGGCCGCCTGCCCGGTGGAGGACTGCATCATCGAGGAGCCGGACGTCTACGGGCGGATGGTCTGCGCCGTGCGCGTCGACAAGTGCATCGGCTGCGGCCTGTGCGTCACCGTGGGCAACCCGACGGCGCCCCAGCCCCGCGACTTCGGCTGCCCGCCGGACTACGACGCCATCGACATGGAGGCCTTCGAGGACGTCGTCCCGCCGGAGCCGCAGCCGGAAGCGAAGGCGGCCGAGGACGCGGCCGGGAGCGCGGCGGCTTCCTGACGCGTCCCTCGTTGCGTCAGGCCCAGATTCCTTCATCGACCAGTCTTCGGAGTGCAGCGATTGTTCTGCGGAGGCTGGGAGAGTTCTTGGATCCTCGTTCCGCCACGATCGCTTCTTGCGGCTGCAATCCAACCCAGCGGATCAAACGCTGTGCGACGGGGACATCCGTACGTCCCTCCACCGCGAAGTAGACAGTCGTCACCGCTGGGCGATCCGACTGGGGAGTTCCTGCACTGCGTCCGGTTCCGTGCGCGGGGAGAGGATCTCTGCGAGGTTCAACTCGCTGTCGAGCAAGGGCTGGACATCGGGCAGCGAGGTGGCGGTTTGCGCTTCAGTGCCTTCCTCGCCGGGGTTCAGAATCACGACCTCGTCCGTATCGAGGTCTTCGTCGGCAAGCACTTCGTTGGAATGGGTCGTGAGCAGCACTTGAGGGCCCCCCGCTCGGCGAACGCGGTTGAGGATTGCGGGTAGCTGCCGCACGACCGAAGAGTGCAAAGACAACTCAGGTTCCTCGAGCAGCACGGGCCCGCCACCCTTGCCTCCGCTCAGCAACGACCACAGGAGGCCGATGAGGCGCAGGGTGCCGTCCGAGAAGTCCCGTTCGTTCTGCACAGCCGGTTGCGGTCTCCAGTGCTCGTACCGGGCCTCCAAATGCCAGCGGCCGATATCGTCCTGCACCAGGTTCAACTCGTCCAGTTGGGGGACGGCGATTCTCAGGGCCTGGTTGATCTGGTGCAGACGCCGGACGCGGGTCTTCTTGGGCGTTTCGGCCATCCTGAACAGGAAATCGGCTCCATAAGGGTCTTCGATGCGATCCGCGCCTCGCTCAGGATCGCGAATGAGATGCGGCACGAGATGGAGGTACCGTATCGACCTCAGGAACTCGACGATTGGACGGAAGTCGCGGTTGGCATTCACCTGCTCGAGATGCGTCTGGGTCATTCGTTCCGCATCGACCCTGTCATCCGCGCTTGGTCTTGCGAGCAGTTCCCGACCCTCGCTCGTGACGATCTCCTTCTTGAGGATCGGCCGGTGAAGCCCCCGCGGCTCTGCCGTGAACGTGACTTCGTACGACCATCGTGTTGGGTTGGATTCATCGCCGATCGTGATCCGCAGCGTGACGCGACCGTGATTGAAATTCCGTGCCGCCAGGCACCGGATGCGCGCCATCCCGCCCCGGCGCGCTACGGCGTCCTGGAAGCCCCCGCCCGGTGATGCGACATGCTTGAGAAAACGTAGTGCATCAAGAAGATTCGATTTTCCGGATGCGTTGGGTCCGATTACGAACATCCGATCCTGAAGATCGAAGTCTGCCTGCTTGAAGTTCCGCCAGTTCCTTACGGTGACGTGGGTGAGGCGCATCAAGCCAATTTTACCAGCGGGCACACCCGTCGTTCCCTGAAGAATCCCTCCGTGATGGCGTCGGTACCGGGCTCGACGGGGGCGCACCAGCAGATTCAGTCGTGTGTCCTCGCTGCCTTCCCCGCAGCCGACTCCAGGGTAACGAGCGGCCGACCCGGCTGCACCAGGTCGCCGACTTGGCACGCGACGGTCGCGACCCGGCCCGGGACGGGGGCGCGGATCGCCAGCTCCATCTTCATCGCCTCGAGCCGCAGCAGGGTATCGCCTGCCTCCACGACCGCGCCCGGCTTCACGAGGATGGCGCTCACGGTGGCCGGCATCGGTGCGGCGAGTGCGTCGAGAGCCGCGGCCGCGGCGCTCTGTGCCTCGTTCGGACCGTCGTCCGCTGGCGAGCCCGCACCGGCCCCGGCGGCGCTCACCACGGTGAACGTCTCGCCGTCGGCCATGGCATGGAAGCCGTCGCCGTGCGGTGCGAGCCGCACCACCGTCGACCGGCCCTCGATGGAAACGACGCAAGTATCGTCCGAGCGGGAGAGGACCGTGGCGGTGAGCGTCCGTGCCGCGGCGCCGGTACCGATCTCGATTTCCAGCACCGCGTCGTCGGCTCCGCTTCGGCTGCGAACGTGAAGGCTGGCCGCGCCGGACGTCACCAGCCACCGCTCCAGCCCAGGCTCAGTCATCGGCTCCCAGCCTCCACCCGGCCAGACGGCTCCAGACCCCGGCGTCCCGCGCGTCGCGAGGAGGATGGCGGTCCGCGCCGGAGCCGCCGCCGGCGGCTGTACGGTGGTCTCGTTTCGACTGCACGGCGCTCGCGGCGGCGACGGCGGCCAGGGTGAGCTCGTCCGGCGCGGTCCCGATCAGGGCCTTCTCGTGCTCGGCGAGGAAGCCCGTGTGCACTTCGGCCGCCACGAACGCGTCGTGGGCGAGAACGCGCCGCAGGAGGCCGATGTTGGTCTGCAGGCCGAGCACTGCGAACTCTCCGAGCGCCGCGTGAGCGCGGCGCCGCGCCTGCTCACGCGTACGCCCGGCGGCGGCGAGCTTCGCGAGCAGCGGGTCGTAGTGGACCGGGACGTCGCTGCCTGCGCCCACGCCGGAATCGACGCGTATGCCCGGGCCCGACGGTTCGTGATACCCGGCTATCGTGCCGGCCTGCGGCAGGTAGCCGGCGGCCGGGTCCTCGGCGTAGACGCGGCACTCGACGGCGTGGCCGCGGGGTGCGACCTCCGCCGCGCTCCACGGGAGCGGCCGTCCCGCGGCGACGACGAGCTGCGCCTCGACGAGGTCCACGCCGGTGACGAGCTCCGTGATGGGATGCTCGACCTGCAGGCGCGTGTTCATCTCCAGGAAGTAGCACCCGGCGTCGTCGCCGGCGCCGTCGATCAGGAACTCGACGGTGCCGGCATTCTCGTAGCCGGCGTGGCGCGCCACGTCCACCGCCGCGGCGGCGAGGCGGGCGCGCAGGCCGGGAGACAGGCCCGGAGCCGGGGACTCCTCGATCACCTTCTGGTGCCGCCGCTGCGTGGAGCAGTCCCGCTCGCCGAGCTGCAGGACGCTCCCGTGCCGATCCGCCACCACCTGCACCTCGACGTGCCGCGGCCGCTCGATCCGCCGCTCGACGTACAGCGTGCCGTCGCCCGCCGTGGCCTGCGCCTCGCGCCGGGCCCGCGCGATGTCTTCCTCGAGGGAGTCACCGCTGGTCGCGGTCACCATCCCCTTGCCGCCGCCGCCGGCCGAGGGCTTCAGGATCAACGGAAACCCGGTCCGCCGCGCCGCCGCGGCGATGCCGGCCTCCGACTGATCCGTGGGCTCGCCGCCCGGCACCACCTGAACGCCCGCGTCCCGGGCCGCGCGCCGCGCGTTTATCTTCGAGCCGAAGCGGGCGATCACGTCCGCGGGCGGCCCGATGAACGTGAGCCCCGCGTCGTCGCAAGCCGCCGCCAGCGCCGGGTCCTCCGAGAGGAAGCCGTAGCCCGGATGCACCGCGTCGGCGCCGCTGGCGCGGGCGGCGTCGACGATGCGCCCGACCGACAGGTAGCTCTCGGCCGCCGGCGCCGGGCCGATGCGCACCGCCGCGTCGCACGCGGCGACGTGGCGCGCGTTGCGGTCGGCGTCCGAGAAGACCGCCGCGGCGGGAATGCCGAGTGCGCGGCAGGTGCGCGCGATGCGGACTGCGATCTCGCCGCGGTTGGCGATCAGGACCCGCGTGAACATGGAACGCTACATCCGGAATACGCCGTACGACGGCGACTCGATTGGCGCGCGGCATGCCACCGCCAGTCCGAGGGCCAGCGCGTCGCGCGTCTCGGCCGGGGCCAGGATGCCGTCGTCCCACAGGCGCGCGGTGGCGTAGTACGGCGATCCCTCCCGCTCGTACTTCTCCCGGATCGGCGAGCGGATCGCCTCGACCTCCGCGTCGGTGAGGCTGCTTCCCGCACGGGCCGCCTGGTCGGCCTTGACGGTTGCGAGCACCCCGGCCGCCTGCTCGCCCCCCATCACGGAGATCCGGGCGTTCGGCCAGGTCCAGAGGAAGCGCGGGTCGTAGGCGCGCCCGCACATGCCGTAGTTGCCGGCGCCGAACGACCCACCGATGATCACCGTCGCCTTGGGGACGACGCTGTTCGCCACGGCGTTGACCATCTTGGCGCCGTCCTTGGCGATGCCGCGCCGCTCGTACTCGCGGCCCACCATGAAGCCGGTGATGTTCTGCAGGAACACCAGCGGCACGCCCCGCCGGTTGCAGAGCTGAATGAAGTGGGACGCCTTGAGAGCCGATTCCGAGAAAAGCACTCCGTTGTTGGCGATCAGGCCGACGAGCAACCCGTGCAACCGGGCGAAACCCGTGACCAGGGTGGGACCGTAGCGCGCCTTGAACTCGTCGAAGCGCGAGCCGTCGACCAGGCGCGCGATGACCTCGAGAACGTCGTAGGGCTTGCGCGGATCCGGCGGCACCACCCCCAGCAGCTCGTCCGGGTCGCAGGCCGGGTCCTCCGGGGCCGTGCGGTCCGGGGCGCCGGACGCGGCGGGGGCGGCGGGCAGCGTCGACACGACGGTGCGGGCCAGACGCAGGGCGTGCTCCTCGTCCTCGGCCAGGTAGTCCGCGACCCCGGACACCCGCGTGTGCGTGTCGGCGCCGCCGAGCTCTTCGGCGGTCACCTCCTCGCCCGTGGCGGCCTTCACCAGCGGTGGGCCGCCGAGGAAGATCGTGCCCGCCCCGCGGACGATGATCGTCTCGTCGGACATGGCCGGGACGTAGGCGCCGCCCGCCGTGCACGACCCCATCACCACGGCGATTTGCGGAATGCCGGCCGCCGACATCCGCGCCTGGTTGTAGAAGATGCGCCCGAAGTGCTCCCGGTCCGGGAAGACCTCGGCCTGCAGCGGAAGATAGGCGCCCCCCGAGTCGACGAGGTAGAGGCAGGGCAGGCGGTTGTCGGCGGCGATCTGCTGCGCGCGCAGATGCTTCTTGACCGTGACGGGAAAGTAGGTCCCGCCCTTCACGGTGGCGTCGTTGGCCACGATCAGCGCCTCGCGCCCGGACACGCGCCCGATTCCCGTCACGAGTCCGGCGGCGGGCGCCGCGCCGTCGTACATCCCGTACGCGGCCAGCGGCGCCAGCTCCAGGAAGGGCGATCCCGCGTCGAGCAGCCGGTCGATGCGCTCCCGCGCCGTCAGCATGCCCCGGCCGTGCAGCCGCTGGCGCGCTGCCGGGCCGCCGCCTTCGCGAGCGGCGGCCCGGCGCTCGGCGAGCTCGCGGACCAGCGCCGTCATGGCGGCGCGGTTGGCGCGGAACTCGTGGGAATCCGTTCGTACCCGGGATCGGAGCCGATCCATCACCAGCCGCAGCAGTCGGTCTTGTAGCGGCAGGCGGGACAGCGCCAGACGGCGTGCATGCGGAACATCTCGGCGCCGCACCGCTCGCAGACGACCGCGTCGGCGCGCGCGTGCCCCGGCCCTGCGACCGAGGTCTCCCGCGGGACGGCAGGCGGCTGGACGGGAGCGATCGGCCGGGTGGAGTTCGGGGGAGCGGGCATGAAGCAATTATAGAGTGACTGCTATGATGCCCCGATGCGCGCTTCGATGCGCGTCATCGACGTGGAGGTGCCGAAATCGAGAATCCGGGGTGGAAGAAGCGGGCGCGATGCATGGTCATCGCGATGGCGATGGCGGCGGTCTGCGCCGCGGATCCGGCGCCGGCGCGCGCCGACACCGTGTTCACGCCCTTCATCGGGCAGTCGTTCGCCACGAGGGACGATGCCGTGAAGGTGACGACGATCGGCGCCTCGATGGCGTCCACGATGGGCGGCGGTTTCGGATTCGAGCTCGACTTCGGCCGGACCTCCGAGGCGCAGGGAAGCGCGGCCTTCGCCGACAACAGCCGCGTGACGATGCTGATGGGCAATGCCGTGCTCGGATTCCCGTTCGGCCGGTTTCGCCC
>VXME01000088.1 GCA_009861545.1 Acidobacteriota bacterium
CGAGAGATATCCTGTAGAATCAACCACTTGCGGGGTTTTCTGTCGGACACTAGTTCTCGAAGCAGGGGGTCGCGTGGCAGGGCAGCCAGCCCGCCGCCCGGTCCTGCGTCAGATCCTGGCCCAGGGCGTTGACGCCGCCGGGCGGATCCTGCTGGTTCCAGTTCTCGACGTTGGTCGAATAGCCCGCCTCGAGCAGCAGGCGGCTGCTGAGCGTCGACGTCCACTTGGCGCTGCCGGTGTAGTAGATCGGCGAGCCCTGCCAGCGGCCGGCGGTGGCGATGTCGTC
Source organism: Acidobacteriota bacterium (assembly GCA_009861545.1). Classification (NCBI taxonomy): domain Bacteria; kingdom Pseudomonadati; phylum Acidobacteriota; species Acidobacteriota bacterium. Next base: position 287 of record VXME01000088.1, read on the forward strand.
GTTCGAGCCGTGGTTGGCGTAGCGCTCCTTGAAGACCCGGTCGATGTGCGCCGAGAACTTGTTGTTCTGGCTCGCCTGGAAGGTCAGGCGGAGCAGGGCGCTCGAGATCGTGTTCTCGTCGACGCCCGGGATCCGCTCGGTGCCGTTGGTGCCGTCCAGCTTCTGCGGGTCGGGGTCGAACCAGCGCGGGGCGGCATAGTACCAGTTGTTCGGAACCGACCCGTTCGGGTCGAAGCGCCAGAAGCTGTTCGTCACCTTCTTGTCGATCTGGAAGTTCCGGACGCTGCCGAAGTACCAGAACCGGTCGCGCACGAGCGGCCCGCCGTGCACGAGGTTCATGTCGTACATCATCGAGATGCCCTCGGTAGAGGTGACGCCGCGGTTCTGCACCTCCTGCGAGAGGCTCTCGAGACCGTCGCGCTGCAGGCTGTCGTGGCTGCCGCCGAACCAGAGCTGACCGCTCTGCTGGTTGCCTCCCTCGCGCGGGACCATGTTGATGCGCACGCCGCCGCCCGAGGTCTCGGCGCTCATGCCGCTGGTCTCGTACACCATCTCCTGGTTCGCCAGGTGGTTGTGGTAGCTCTGGACGGCCCCGTCGCCGCCGATGCTGTTCATGTTCTGACCGTCGACCTGGATCGTCACCTGCGACGGGCTCATCCCGTGCACCGACATGTAGGTCTGCTGGGCCGCCGTCGTCAGCCCCACCTCCGGGCGGTTCATCTTGATGCCGGTGATGAGCTGCGCCGTCGACTGCAGCGTGTTGCCGGTCGGAATGGCGTCGAGGATCTCGCGGTCGAGCACCTCGGCCCGGGCCGTCGACTGGACGTCGACCAGCGGCGCCTGGCCGGAGACGGTGACCGTCTCCTCGAGCGCGCCCACCGACAGCTCGGCGTTGACGGTCGCCGTGAAGTCGGCCGGCAGGTCCTGCCCCTCGACCACGACGGTCGAGAAGCCCGGCAGGCTGAACGTCAGCGTGTAGACGCCCGGCCGCAGGTCGATCAGCGTGTACCGGCCCGCCCCGTCGCTGAACGCGATGCGGCTCCCTTCGATGAGCGCCGGGCTCGCCGCCTCGACGGTGACGCCGGGCAGGATGCCGCCGGTGTTGTCGGTCACCAGCCCGGTGATGGTCTGGGCCGTCGCCGTGCCCGCTCCCACCGACAGGGCCAGCAGCGCAGCGACGACCGTGCGTGAACGTCTCATGGTTGTCCTCCTCGACGCGGATGCGGAGAATTCAGGGCCGGAGACCTCGACGGCGCCGGCCCCTCTCGACCGCGCGGCCAACACCCGCACCGACCCGCCTCCCCACGCGGACCGGAACGCGCCGATGTCCCGCATCCCGACATCGTCGTCCGCGGCGGCCTGCCATCGCCTTGCGGGTTAGCAAGGACGATGCCACCCGGGCGCAGATCGGCGCCGGGTCGCTTCGGCGCCGCCGCAGTGAGCCCTTACTTCGCCTGGTGCGCTTCTCGCGCGCACTGTGGCGTCGTGTCGGCGCCGTTCGGATCCAATGCGTGGTAGCGGGGGATCCAAGAATCGGTAGGAACGGGCCGGACGCCGTCGCGCGTCACGACCCGGCCGCCGCACCCGCGAGCCGCCGGGCCTCCTCGACCCAGCCGTGGTAGGTCTTCCGCAGGTCGACGAGGAAGGCCCGCACCCGCTCCCGATCGCGGGGGTCGGGCAGGACGTCGGACACCCTGAACGGACGCTTGATCACCGCCGCGCAGACCGTCGAGTGAATCCGCCGGTCGAAGTGCGCGACGGCGACGGGCACGATCAGCGGCTCGGGCTCCACGCTCGCGGCCAGACGGAAGGCGCCCGGCTTGAACGGGCCCGGCGAGTCTTCGGTCCAGTAGCTCGTCCCCTCCGGGCTGAGAATCAGGTTGGTGCCGGCCCGCAGGTAGCCGCCCGCGGTCTCGAAGAACTCGTTCTGGCGCGTCTGGCGCTCCTCCGGCGTCTCCTCGATCCGGTCGGACTCGTGCGTGTAGACGGCGATGTGCCCCAGCCGGTCGTAGTACGCCTGGTGGCCGTACTCCGAGCCGCGGCTGTGGCGGACCACGCGGATGCCGCCGTCGCCGTAGCGCCGGTCGAGGATCATCGCGCTGACGAAGTGCGAGTCCAGCGTGAGCTGGAAGTTGTTGGGCAGCGTGTTGTGCTCGTGGTTCTTCAGGTGGTTGAAGATGAAGATCTGGCCGGCGGCCGGCGGCAGGTTCTCCTCTCCTTCGACGACATAGCGCACGCGGCGGAACGCCTGCTGGAACCCGCGCGCGCAGAGCTTGCGGACGTCGCGGGCCGGCATCTGCTCGGGCGCGGTCACCACGGCGTGATAGACGCGGCGCAGCGCCTCGAAGAACTCGTGCTCGCGCCTCACGTCGCGCAGCATCTCCTGGCACAGCTCCGCCAGGCTGCGCTCGAGGGCGTCGCCGCGGCCCGCCATGCGTTCGATGATCGCGAAGGCCTCGCCCACGGTGAGCTGGCTCCCGAGCAGGTGCGGCACGGTGTGCAGGGGCGAGTGGACGCTCAGTTGCGTGCAACTCTGCTCGAGCAGGTTGCCGACGGCCAGCCGCTCTTTCTCGAAGCGGCGCGAGATGAACAGGGCGCGCGCGGCGCGCAGATGCATGGACGCCAGCCACAGCACGCGGCGCACCAGCGCCAGAGCCAGCGACGGATCGTCCCGCAGGACCTGACCCAACCGCTCGGTATCGATGCGATAGACGGTGCAGTCGCGCGTCGCGACCACGGACGCGCCGTGCGCATCCACCCCCGGCAGCCCCGCTATCGCGACGACCGAGCCGGGCTCGGAGATCGTTCGCAACGCGAACGCCTCGTCCGTCGAGGGCGGGCTGTAGTTCAACGCGACGCGGCCGGTGGCCAGCACCCACAGGCCGGACTCGGGACTCCCCTGCTGCACTATCGGCTCGCCGCGGCAGAAATAGCGGCTCTCGACGGCGCCGGCGAACAGCCGCAACTGCTCCTCGTCGAGCGGGGCGAAGAAGGCCGACCGTCGCAGCAGCTCGATCAGTGGGGGCGGGGCCCGGTTGTAGGCCTCCTCTTCTCCTTCATCCTGCAGCGCCCGCGCGAAGTTCACCGGCGTCTGCGAGTAGGCGGTCAGCCGCGCCCGCATGTCGGCCAGACGCTCGAAGCACTGGCGGAGAATCCCCTCGAGAAAGACGACGCCCAACCGCGGCTCCTCCTCGAAGAGCGCGGCGAGGGGCCCGTGCTCGAAGCGCAGCGTGCGGCAGGCCCGGGTGCAGACCACCGTCGTCGCGTAGCGCCGCAGGTCGCGGAACCCGGACCAGCCGACCGCCGTCCAGGGCGTCGATCGCTCCCCGACGTCCAGATCCTCGTTGCCTTCCTCGAGGCGAAGCTGGAACCGGACGGTCCCTTCGGCCACCAGGAAAAGGTGCCGGGCGGGCGCGAACTGCCGCGTCAGGACGCCGTCGGCGGCGAAGCGCCGCTCTTCGGCCAGTGCGGCCAGACGGTCCCACGGCAGCTCGCCGTCCCCGTCGAGCCACGACGACCGCGCCCGAACGGAAGCGATACACTCTCGTGTCGCGTTCGTCACACTCGTCACGTCCATGCGCGCCTACGACGCTTCCGCGGTGCGGACGATCCGCCCGCCGCTGGCCAGACCCGACGGCTTCTTTCCATTCTGGCGGGACACGCTGGCGACCCTCGCCAGGGTTCCCGCGAACCCGCAGCTCGGACTCGCCGTCACCTCGCCGGAAGGGGCGCGAATCGCCCCCGTGCGCTTCGCATCGTTCGGCGCCTGCGACATCCAGGGCTTCCTGATCACGCTCGACGACACGGACGACACGGCGGCTCGGCGCCGGCCTGCCCGCCGGCCGCTGGTCGTCACCACGCACGGCTACAACGGCCAGTCTAATCCGGTGCTGGAAGCCCGCCACACCGCGACCTGCGGCGCCGACCTCTTCTGCTTCGACGTGCGCGGCTTCGGACTGTCCCGTGCCGCCTGTCCGGTCGACCCGCGCGGCTACATCCTGACCGGCCTGACCGACCCGCGGACCTCCATCCTGCGCGGCGCCGTCTGCGACTACGTGCGGGCCGCCGAGGTGGCGCAACGGCTCGGCGCCGGCCGCGGCGGCGTGGTCTTCCACGGACGAAGCTACGGCGGCGCGCTCGCGCTGCTGGCGCAGGGACTGACCTCGCGTGCGAAATACCTGGCCGTGGCGCTCCCGACCTTCGGCTGGCTCGAAGGACGCCGGCAACTGGTGACGCGCGGGTCCGGCCAGGAAGTCAACGAGCACCTGGCCCGGCACCCCCGCCTGGAAGCGGCGGCGACGGCGACGCTGCGCTACTTCGACACCGTCAACATCGCCGACCGCATCGCCTGCCCCACGCTGATCGGCGTCGCGCGCCGTGACGACGTGGTTCCCGCGGCCACGGTGTACGCCATCGCCAACCACATGGACCCGCCGCCGCAGATCGTCGAGCTGCCGGTCGGCCACTCCACCGACGAGGAGGAACGCCGGTGGGCGGACTTCGACGCGCGCTGGACGGCGGCGGTGGCCGCGTTGGGTGCGCCGGAGTCCGTCACCCGCTAATCCCGGACACCGGCCAGCGATGCGGACTACGGTTGTCGCAGGCGGCGCCCCCCGGTCGAGCCCGGCGTCAGTACTCGTCGTAGCCTTCGGTCAACTCGATGTAGGTGCCGGCCGGGTCGGTCAGGAACGCGTTCTTCAGCCCTTTGCCCTCGACCTCGCGGTACTCGACGTCGAACTCGACTCCCTTCGCCTTCAGCCTCTCGGAGAACGCCTTCAGGTCGTCCACCTCGAAGCCGATGCGATCGAGGGCGCGGCCGCGGGTCGGCGCGGTCGCCTCGTCCGTTCCCGCGAAGCTCATGTTCATCCCGGGCACGTCGGTCGTCGTCTGAATCCGGCCGCGCGGGCGTATGCGAAGGTCGAACACCTCAGAGTACCAGGCGAGCAGCTCCTCGTGCTCCGGCGTCCAGAAGTGGATGTGATAGCCGGCGATCGGAACGTGCAGGGACGGATCTTCCTGCAGCTCCACCCAGACGCCGTCGGGGGCCATGACGTAGGCGTTCGGCATCCCCTCCGCGCCGGTGAAGATGTTCCCCGCCTCCATCCCGGCGCCGGTCCAGCGTTCGACGAACTCGGCGGTGTTGCGCACCTTGAAGCCGAAGTGGTCCATGACCGAGCCCTGGGTGGGTCCGGTCGGCTCCTGCTCGGTCAGCACGATCAGGAAGTTCGGCAGCCTGATGGCGGTCAGCAGCCCCTTCTGGACGACCTCGCCGCCGAACCACTCGACCCAGATCTTCTTGTGCGCCTCGATGTCGGTCACGTTCAGGTTGACGTGGCCGAAAGTGATGCCGTTGGCGTTCGGCGTCGCGAGCTGGGCCTCGGCGGGGGGCGCGGCGGCGAGCGCAAGAACCAGGGTGGACGTCAGCAGCAGCCTCATGGTCGGTTCTCCTTTGGCGGCGCGGCGCGCGGAGCGGGAACGCCGCGGAGTTCGCCGAGTCTCACGGTCACCTGGCCCGACAACCGTCGCCTGCGGCTCCGCTTGCCGCCCGGCCGGGCCGGACCAGGAGTGTGCACCGTTCTACGGCGCAGGCTCCTAGTGTATCGTGCTCGTGAGCGGCGGGGCACCGGCCGGGCCACGGGAGGGAACGACATGACTGACAGCAGGAACGGACGCGTGCGGCAGGTTGCGGCGACGCTCGGCGCGGCGGCGGTGTGGACGGTCCTGGCGGGCGCAAGTGCGCCGGCCGCGCCGTCCGGCGCACCGGAGGCCGCCGGGCAGGCCGAACAAGCGGCGGACATCCCGCAATTCCGCGTCGATCCCTTCTGGCCATCGCTGCCGGACGACTGGATGCTGGGCCAGGCGGCCGGTGTGGCGGTCGACGCCGACGACCACATCTGGCTCCTCCATCGGCCGCTGACTCTGGACGCGCGCCAGCGCGGCGAGGAAGGCATGTGCTGCACGCCGGCCCCGCCGGTCATCGAGTTCGCGCAGGACGGCTCCGTGCTCCGCTCGTGGGGCGGTCCCGGAGAGGGCTACGACTGGCCGGCGGGCGAGCACGGCATCCACATCGACCACGAGGGTCACGTCTGGATCGGCGGCAACGCGGCCGACGACGCGCACATCCTGAAGTTCACCGCCGACGGCGAGTTCCTGATGCAGATCGGGAGTCCCGGCGAGAGCCGCGGCAGCAACGACACCGAGAACCTGGGCCGGCCGGCCGGAATTCGCGTTGACCCGGAAGCCAACGAGGTATACGTCGCCGACGGCTACGGCAACCGGCGGATCATCGTCTTCGACGCCGACAGCGGCGAGTACAAGCGCCACTGGGGCGCCTACGGCGAGCGCCCCGACGACACGGAGCTGCCGCCGTACGATCCGCAAGCCGAGCCGATCCGCCACTACCGGAGCCCGGTGCACGACGTGACGATCGCCGCCGACGGCCTCGTCTACGTGGCGGACCGGACCAACGATCGCCTGCAGGTCTTCCTGAAGGACGGCACGTTCGTGCGCGAGGCGTTCATCCGGCCCGAGACGCTGGGCAGCGGCTCGGCCTCCGGCGTCACGCTGTCCGTCGACCCCGACCAGCGCTGGCTGTTCGTTCCCGACGGCACGAACAACGTGGTCTGGATCCTCGACCGCGCCTCGTTGACCGTGGTCGACCACTTCGGCCGGCTGGGCAAGTACGCCGGCGAGTTCTACCGGCTGCACAACGTAGCCATCGACTCGGCCGGCAACCTCTATACGACGGAGGTGAACGTCGGACAGCGGATCCAGAAATTCGACCGCCTCAACTAGGAGTCTGCCCAGGGCATCCGCCGCAAGGAGTTTCGCCCCGGCGAAACTCCCAACGCGCCCGCGAGGGCGCGCTCAATCGTCGTGGTGCTCGCGGTCGTACCGCAGGACGAACCACAGGGCGAAGGCCGCGAAGCCCACGACGACGCAGACGGCCGTGGCCGGCACGACCCAGCCGAAGGAGGCGCCTGTTTCCATCGTGTCGACTATCCTACCCGGAACGAACCGGGAACTTCGCATCCCGAGCAGCACGAAGATGAGCGACATCGAGCGGACCGCCAGGTTCTTCGTCGGCCAGATCGTCCATCACGTCCGGTTCGACTACCGGGGCGTGGTGTTCGACGTCGACGCTAGCTTTCAGGGCAGCGAGGAATGGTACGAGCAGGTGGCCCGCTCGCGCCCGCCGAAGGACCGTCCCTGGTACCACGTCCTGGTGGACGGCGCGCAGCACACGACGTACGTGGCGGAACGGCACCTGGAGCCGGACGCCGAGGGCAGGCCCGTCCGCCACCCGCTCGTGCATGCGCTCTGCGGCGCCTGGCGCGAGGGGCGCTACCTGCCGCGCGACGCCGTGCAGTAGGCCGCGCAGTCCGCCCGGCCGCCCAACTGCCGACCGATGCCTGCCGCCCGCCGCCGCGCCCGCCCCAGGGACCGCCGCTCCGGCGCGCCCGTCCCGGCGCCGCATCGCGCTCCCGGCCTCGCCGCACCGCCGGCCAGCGTCTTCGGCATCCCGCTGGCGCTGGCGCTCGCGCTGCTGCCGATCTCCCTGGTCCCGCGGATCCAGGCGCATCCGGTGCTCGCCCAGTCCTTCTGGAGCGCCGCGGCCGCGCTGCTGGCATGGCAGGCGGTACTCTTCCTGCTGCGCCGGCGGGAAGAGACCCGGCCCGCGATCGACACGGTCCTGCGCCCGCAGCACTACGTCCAGGCGGCGGTGCAGCTCTCGGTATTCGCCTACTGGGGCTGGTACTGGCGGCCGGTCTACGACCACGCCTGGCTCCTGGCCGGGCAGCTCGTCTTCGCCTACGCCTTCGACCTGCTGCTCGCCTGGTCGCGCCGCGAGCGGTACACGCTGGGCTTCGGACCGTTCCCCATCATCTTCAGCACGAACCTGTTCCTCTGGTTCCGCGACGACTGGTTCCACCTGCAGTTCCTGATGATCGCGGTGGGGTTCCTCGGCAAGGCGTTCGTGCGGTGGGAGCGCGACGGGCGACGCGTGCACATCTTCAACCCGTCCGCGTTCTCGCTCGGGCTCTTCTCGGTGGTGCTGATCGCGACCGGCACGACGCCGCTCACCTGGGGCGAGGACATCGCTACGACACTCACCCTGGCGCCGCGGATCTACGTGTTCCTCTTCCTCGCGGGCCTGGTCGTGATGTACCGCTTCGCGATCACCCTGGTGGCCGGATCGGCGGCGGTGGTGCTGTTCGGCCTGAGCGCGCTCTACGCGGCGGCCACCGGAGTGCCCTACTTCATCGACTCCGAGATCCCGACCGCCGTCTTTCTCGGCCTGCACCTGCTGGTCACGGACCCGTCCACCTCGCCCCGGACGCCGGTGGGCAAGACCATCTTCGGCGTCCTGTACGGTGTGGGGGTCTTCGTCCTCTATACCCTGCTGGGTGCGTTCGGGGCGCCCACGTTCTACGACAAGCTGCTGTCCGTACCGCTTCTCAACCTGAGCGTGCGCCGGATAGACCGGGTGGCGGCGGCGCTCGAGACGCGCGCGTCGCTCGGACGCATCGCCGGGCGCCTGGCGCGGCCGAACGCCAACCTGGCGCAGATGGCGGTCTGGATCGCCTTCTTCGTCGTGATGACCCTGATCGGCGCCACCGACGGCCGTCATCGGGGCGACACCGTGCCGTTCTGGGAGCAGGCGTGCGCGGAAGGACGGCCGCAGGCCTGCGAGCGGCTCCTGCAGATCGAGGCATCCTACTGCGTGGACGCCTCGGCCTGGGCCTGCAACGAGCTGGGGCGGCACTACACCGACGGCGCGATCGTCGCGGCGGACGCGGCCTTGGGGCTCGACTACTTCTCGCGGGCGTGCGAGCTGCGCTTTCGGCCGGCCTGCCTCAACCTCCTGGCGGAGGTCAGCGCGTACCGGGCGCCGCCGAAGACGCTCGACCTGCGGCTCCTGTTGCGGGAGGGCGGAAGCAACCTGATGGAGATGTCCGAGGCGGAGTTGCAGACCCGGGCATGCGCGCACGGCTGGACGTTCGCCTGCGACGAGGCGAGGCGATAGACAGGTGCGCAACCCACTTCACGCGAGCCGGCGCAAGCTCGCCGCAGCGCTGGCGCTCGTCCTCGCCGCGGCCGTCCTCACCGCCGCCGCGGCCTGCGAACGGCGACCGTCGGGATCGCCTGGCGGGCCGTTGCCGGCGCTGCCGGAGTCACTCGGCGGCTTCCGCGCCGACGCGTGGTTCCTCCCGGACGACGATCTGCTCGGTTTCGTCGAGATCCCCGCCGGACCGTTCACCATGGGCAGCGACCCGGCCGTCGACCCGCGGGCGTTCGAGAACGAGCGCTGGTCGACCGGCCGGGCCCAGGGCGCCGTCGATCTTCCCGCGTTCGCCATCGGGCGCTACGAGGTCACCGTGGCGCAGTTCCGCGCCTTCGCCGACGCCGCCGGCGCCGCGTTCGCGCCGGAAACGCCGCGCGGCTCCCCCGACCACCCGGTCGGTTCCGTCTCCTGGCCCGATGCGCTGGCCTACTGCCGGTGGCTGGAGGCGACGCTCCAGGAGTGGCCCGACACGCCAGCGGTCCTGCGGCGATGGCTCGACGCCGGTTGGCGCATCACGCTTCCGAGCGAGGCGGAGTGGGAAAAGGCGGCTCGCGGCGCCGACGGGCGCGTCTACCCGTGGGGCGAGGTCCCGCGACGCGACCGGGCCAACTTCGGCGGCGCGGCCGGCCCGACGCCGGTTGACAGCTTCGACTGCCCGGAGTGCCCGTTCGGACTCAGCGACATGAGCGGCAACGTTTGGGAGCTCACGCGGAGCCCGTACCAACCCTACCCCTACGACGAGGCAAACGACGACGCCGACCTCGCGGCCGATGCGCTCTTCGTCATGCGCGGCGGCTCCTTCATGGAGCCGGAGGGCAACGTACGGGCTGCCGTGCGGGGCGGCGCCGATCCCGGCGTGCGCCGGCCGTTCATCGGCTTCCGCATCGTCATCACGCCGGCGCCCCGACGGACTCACGGAGCCTCGTAGCACTGCGGCGCGCGAGCACTCCCATCCATATCGACGACGTCCGGATCATCGCGCGCCGTCGAGAGCAGACGACTGGTCCCGTTCTTCCTGGCGGCCGCGCAACACGCCGACATCGTCGGAAAGACCGGCGACTCGAGTGTCGAGCCTCCCAACCTGTACTTCGAGCGCCGCAACTCGGGTGTCGAGCCCGGCCACCTTGGCAACGAGGTCCGTAACCGTGTTGGCGACCCCGCTGACCTTGGCGTCGAGCGCAGTGACCTTGGTATCGAGCCCCTTCACCGTAATCACGAGCCACACGAGCGCCACCAGCATGCCGGCCCCAACCACCTGGCCGTCGAGGGTCAGCATCCGGAACAGATCCGCCATGTCTTCACGATAGCGTAAAACCGTGCCGCCAGTCACGTGCTGCTCGAGCGCTCATCAATCCCAGCCGGTCAGGCGACGGACCCTGTCCGCATGCTGCCTCGGTATGAGCCGGTTGCGTGACCCGGGTTTCGTAGTCGTCGGCGCGCCGGCGGGACGCGCCCACGGGTCACGTCCTGGTTCGGCGCTCTCCTCATTCGCGGCCCGGATGGGAGTAAGCCTTGTACGTACCAGACTTGGTCGCTTGTAGCCGCCACCGGACCCGACGTCCTGCAACCACCCCAGAACCCCGTACATCGCCATGGCGCCATCGCCATGGCGCCGACCCACTGCCCGACCCCGTAGTCATTGAACGGGACGCCCGCCAACAGCACGTTGCCGGCAATCCAACCGCTGCGCGAGCGCTCCAGCGGCAGCGTGGCCGGCTCGTAGCCGTCCTTCTCCAATCGCAGCTCGAGGTCTGGATCGCGGCGCGGAACGTCGACGAAGGCGGGCGTCACACCCACCGGGGCATCGTTCACGTACAACTGCGCTCCGGGCGGCTCCGACGCGACAGCCACGCGCTGCGTCGAGCCGTTGATGACGGTGGCGCACCCGGAGGAGGCCAGGCAGGCCGCCAGCAGCACGCACGACACGCGGCAAGGCACCGCCGACGCTATGAGCCAAGCGTTCGGCGGCAGATTCGAATCCATCTCGACATACCTCCTCAGGGCTCTACTTCCACTTCGCCGTTCACACCGACCAGAGCGTGAGCCGCGACTTCGGCCGCGGGCTCGAGCGCGGCCCCTGCTCTTTCCGGGAACTTCCAGGCCGCGCCCGTTCCGAGGTCGGTAACAATGGTCAGAATCGCCCCCGACAACCAGTACGAGCCTGCAACGACAAAAGGGGCCGCCAACAGCAAGCTGCCGGCCAGCCAGGCGCTAGGCCCGCGCGGCATCCGAACTTCCTCGGAATGAAAGCCGCTCTTCTCGAGCCGAAGCACCGTGCCGCCGCGGTTCACAGTCACGACATCCGGAGTAACACCCACGGGTTCATCGTTGGCGAAGATTTGCGCCCCGGGCGGCTCCGACGTCACGATCACGTGTTGCGTGCGTCCGTGATGCATGCTCGCGCATCCGACAGAGGAGACAAGCACCACCGCGAGCAACGCCGCACGTCCGAGTGCACGAGTCGCGAGAACCCGGAGCGCGTGCCATGTCTGCCCACCGCCCGCCGGTCTCACCTCGAGCAACCGATGTCGGCTCATCTCACACCCCATACACGTCCAGTCCGATTCCCACTGGCGCCATGTCGCCAGCCAGTTCCACCGCCGTCCCATCTGTGCCTCCACATTGCCGATTCGAACAAACGAGGCAGCATGCACGATGCCAAGCGCACGGTGGCGGATACAAGTAACTCCATTTACATGGGTTACAGGATTTCGTCGCGGATGAGGCGGTGCCGAGTGATCGTGTGTTGATCTACACAACGGACATGTAATGTGCGCCCATCGTCATTCTGCGTACATCTGTATCAGCGCCCCCGAACGAGCGGGTCGCCAAGGGCGTCAAGCGCCTGCGGGTGTCGGCGACTGGATCGGACCTGGAAATCCGGGGGCAGCTCCGCGGTCAGGAGGTCGTGGTCAGGCCGATGTCTTGGACGGGTCCGTCAGCCGCGCGAGCAGCTCGGGGTCGATGTGCCGCTTGATTGTCCGGCGGTCCAGCTCCAGACGGCGCGCCGTCTCCTGGTAGCTGCCGGTGCGCGCGTAGACGATGGTGCAGTAGCGCCGCAGGACCTCCTCTGCGGTGAGTCTTCCGTCACCCAACTGCGCCGCGAGATCGTCGGCCGGCCCGCGCGAGGGCGCCGCGGGCGGGCGGTACTCCTTGCGCACCAGCACGTTGCGGACGCACTGCTCCAGCTCGCGGACGTTGCCGGGCCACGCGTAGTCGGGGCCGAGGTCGCGCGCGACGCACACCAGCACCTCATCGGCGAGCTCGGCGGCGCCGTCGGGACCGACCACGCGCTCGCTGACGAACACCACCAGGTTGCGCAGCTCATCGGGCGCGTCGTGAAGCTGCTCCCGCAGCGACGGGGTGACGATCAGATCCGCGCAGAGACGGTAGTAGAGGTCCTCGCGGAACCGGCCGGCTTGCATCTCGGCCGCCAGGTCGCGGTTGGTGGCGGCGATCAGCCTGCCCTGGAAGGCACGCGGCGCGGTCTCGCCGATACGCGCGAACTCGCGGGTCTGCAAGACGCGCAGCAGCTTGACCTGGATCGCGGCGTCGATCTCCCCCACCTCGTCGAGCAGCACCGCGCCGAACGGCGGGCACGCCTCGAGCCAGCCGACGCGATCCTGGACCGCACCCGTGAAGGCGCCCCTGCGGTGGCCGAACAGCTCCGATTCGATGATCGTGGGCGACAGCGCCGACACGTTCAGGGCGTGGAACGCCCCGTCGAGGGTCGCCGTGAACGTCTCCCGCTCGGGGTCGAACGGGATGTAGCGCGACAGGCCGATCGCCCGCGCGACAAGCTCCTTGCCGGTCCCTGACGGGCCGGTGATCAGCGTCGTCACGTCGTGCATCCGGTCGTAGAGCCAGCGCCAGTACCGCCGCATGTCGTGGGTGAAGATCGATTGCCATACGGCGGCGCGCAGACGGGCCGCGGGCGCGGAGGCTCCGACGATGTGCCGGTGGATGAGGTGAAAGGCGCGCCGGACCTGGTAGAAGCAGGCGAACAGGTGCGCAGGATCGACGCGCTGCGGCAGGGACAGCCGATCCGCGAGGAGGAAGTGATCGAGATCACGCCGGAACGCCCGGTAGCACGCCACCCGCCGTTTGGCCCGTTCCGGGTCGAGGTGGAGCTCGTGCAGCGGCTCGGCGTAACGCTGGTACAGGGTAAAGATGACAAGCGACGCATAGAGGCGCAGCTCGTCGGTGGTCGCGGACGGACGGCGCAGCAGGCGCTCCCGGGCGTCGCGCGCCGCTCGCTCGGCGACCACGCCGACGCTCTCCAGACCGGAGCTCACCGTCCCCGGCTCCGTGCGCAGGCTCCAGACCGCGCCGGCGGGAGCGTGGTCGGGACCGAGAATCTCCCGTTCGCCCTCGACGAAGGCCGGCGAGAACGGGTTGCAGTCGGCGAGCCGCGCCAGCGACTCGATGGCGCGGCGTTCCTCGGTTCGGAAAAGCGGCATGATGCGGGGAACCGACCGGCTACGGGGCAGGCGGCGCCAACCGCCCTGCCCCGCAGCCGCGATGCGCACGGACCGGCTGCCCGGAGACCGTTCCCTTCCGGACCCGCTCTCCGCCCAGCCAGCGCCCCGAAACGCCTCTCCGGTTAGGCGTTTCGGCCCATCCCCTCCGCCCCATGACCTTGCGTCGTAGAACTTCGCTTCGCTGCGTTCTGCGGCGCAAGCTCCCAGCCCTTCGCCCGCAGTCCTGACCCGTTCCGGGCGGCAGCCGACTACGGCATCGGCACGAGCTGCGGCAGCACGTAGGCGAACATCATCGTCACGATCCCCATGAACACGGCGAGGATGATGCTGTGCCGAAGCGTGATCCGGAACAGCCGGCCCTCCTCGGACGACGCCATGCCGGTGGCGGCCACCGCCACCGCGATGCTCTGCAGCGAGATCATCTTGCCCATGACCCCGGTGGCCGAGTTGGTCGAGGCGGTGAGGATCGGATTCAGCTCGAGCGTGTTGGCGGTCACCGTCTGCAGCGTGCCGAAGAGCGCGTTCGACGCGGTGTCGCTGCCGGTCAGGAAGACCCCCGTCCAGCCGAGCATCGCGCTGAAGAACGGGAACACCGCCCCGGTGGCCGCGAAGGCGAGCCCGAGGGTGGTGGTCATGCCGGCGTAGTTCATGACGTAGGCCACCGCCAGCACGGACGCGATGGTCAGCAGCGGCATCCGCAACTGCGTCAGCACCGCCTTGACGATCTCGACGAAGCGGGCCGGCGACATGCCGAGGACGAGAGACGCCGCGAACGCGGCCAGGAAGCAGGACGTTCCGGCAGCCGAGAGCCAGTTGAAATTGTAGGACGCCGCGTACGGCAACGCCTCCGGGGTCAGCGGCGGCAGGCGCATGATCGTGTTGTGCAGCCCCGGCACGTCGAACTGCACGCTGACCAGGTTCAGCACGCCCTGGATCGGCGGATAGCGCCACGCCAGGACGAAGACGACGAGCAGGATGTACGGCACCCACGCCCCGACGAGCTGGCCGGCGGTGTAGGTCTTGTGCTGCTTGACGACCTCGACGTCGCCCTCCAGCCGGAACACCTGCGCCGGCTTCCAGGCCTTCATCACGAGCACCATCGCCACCAGGGCGGCGATCGCGGCCAGGATGGCCGCCACTTCCGGCCCGACGGTGTTGGACACCAGGATCAGCACGCCCGCGAAAGCGAGCGAGCAGGCCGCGATGGGCGGCAGCACCTCGGCCGAGCGCTTCACGCCGGACATGACGACGACCATGTAGGCCGGGATGACGATGGCGATCAGGCCGCACAGCCGTCCGGTCATCGAGCTCAACGCGGCCTCCGGCAGACCGGTGACGTTGGCCAACGTGACGACGGGGATACCGAGGGACCCGAAGGCGACCGGCGCGGTGTTGGCGAGCAGGCAGATGAACGCCGCGTAGAACGGGGGGAATCCGAGCCCGGTCAGCATCGCCGCGGCTACCGCCACCGGGGTGCCGAACCCGGCCGCCCCCTCGATGAAGGCGCCGAAGGCGAAGCCGATCAGCACCGCCTGCAGGCGGCGGTCATCGGACAGGGCGCCGATGGAGTCCTTGATGATCTCGAACTTGCCGGTATCCAGGGTCACCCGGTAGAGAATCAGCGACGCAATGACGATCCAGCCGATGGGAAACAGCCCGAACGCGGCGCCGTGGACCATCGACGCGGCGGCCTGCGGAACGGGCATGCCGTACACGCCGATCGCCAGCACGAGCGCGGCGCCGAGCCCGCTCAGGCCGGCTACCCAACTGGGTTTCCGCCTGACCCCCAGCAGGTAGAAGAGAACGCCCAGCGGAATGGCCGAGATGAGCGTCGAGTAGACGAGGCTTTCAGCGACCGGCGTGTAGTTGTGTTCCCACATGCGGCGAGACTGTAGCACACGAACGCCGCCGCGCCGCCCACAATCGCCGACCGCGAACGGCCCCGCGCCCGCGACCGAACGCGTACGACGGCGCGAACGCCGCTGCTCCCGCCGGACGGAGGGCTGCTATCCTACTCACGTTTCTTCCCCGGAGCTTCAGGAATGCCCCAACGCCACTGGTTGATGAAATGCGAGCCGGCCGCCTACGCGATAGACGACCTGGAACGCGACGGCCGGACCTGCTGGGAAGGGGTGCGCAACTTCCAGGCGCGCAACTTCATGCGCGACGTGATGCAGGAGGGTGACGGCGTCCTGTTCTACGCGTCGAACGCGGACCCGTCGGGGGTCAGCGGGCTCGCCTCGATCTGCCGCACCGGCTACCCCGACCACTACGCGTGGCAGGCCGGCCACAAGTACTTCGACGCCCGCAGCACGGAGGCCAAGCCGGTCTGGTACATGGTGGACGTCGCGTTCGTCGAGCGGTTCCCCGCCACCATCTCCCTCGCGACCCTGAAGAAGACGCCGGGCCTCGAGGAGATGATGGTGACGAAGAAAGGCAGCCGCCTCTCCGTCCAGCCGGTCACGCCGGCCGAGTACGACATCGTCGCCGCGCTCGGCCGGCGCAAATCGGCGTGAGGCGCCGATCGGTCAGTTGCCGTTCGCTTCCTGGGTCGGCGGCGTGCCGATCGCCTCGAGCACCTCGCTGGTCAGGCTCCAGCGGTCGAAACCCTGGCGCCCGTAGTCGAGCCCGCGCCGCACGATGACGAGGTCGTGCGTCGGCACGATGACCACGTACTGCCCGCGGTTGCCGGAGGTCGAGTACGCGGACTTCGGCACGTCGGTGCGCCCGTCCGGCACCAGCCAGAACTGCCCGCCGTAGAAGTTGCCGGTCGCGGCGGTTGCGGGGGCCGGGGTGCGGACGAAGTCGATCCAGTCCTCGGAGACGAGCCGCTCGCCGTTCCAGACGCCGCCCTGCAGGTAGAGCAGCCCGAAGCGGGCCAGGTCGCGCGCGTTCGTGTAGACCTGGCTGCTCAGGATGAAATCGCCGAAGCGGTCCGTGCTGACCAGCGTGTTGCGCATCCCGATCTTGTCCAGCAGCCGCCGCCGCGGAAACTCGCGGTAGGCCATGTCGCTGCCCAGGGCGCGCTTCATGGCATAGACGCCGAGCAGCGTGTCGTAGTTCTCGTAGTCCCAGTTGGTCCCGGGCTCGCGGATGGCGCCGCGGCTGCGCGCGCCGATCACCGAGCTGGTCCCGGCCCAGTACGACAGCCCCGACCCGATGGCGTACTCGCGCCCGGAGTTGTCGACCGGCTCCAGACCGCTCGACATGTTGAGCACGTGCCGGAGGGTGATCTCCGAGCGGGGATCCTGGTCCGGCGCCGCCGCCGCGGGGAAGAAGTCGTAGCCGAGCGGCGCGTCGAGCTTCAGCTTCCCTTCGTCGACCAGCATCCCCATCAGCGTCGAGGCGATGCTCTTGGCCGTCGACCAGGTCCGCGTCCGCGTCGTCATGTCGAAGCCCGGCGCGTAGCGCTCGTGGATGATCTCGCCCTGGTGGACGACCAGCAGGCTCAGCGTCACCTGCTCGGGCGACTCGCGGTCGAACGCCCAGTCGGAAGCCGCCTGCAGGGCCGCCGCGTCGACGTGGGCCGGGAGCGGCCGCTGCTCGACCTTGTCGCCATCCGGCCAGGCGATCCCGGCCGCATCGCCCGCGGGGTACGGCAACTCCAGGATCGGCAGGCCGTCGATGTCGTCCAGCGTCTGGTCGGGCGCGAGGATCACGCAGCCGACGCCCTCGCGGAACGCGGCCCGCATCTTCGGCGCGCCGTGCCCGCTGCCGATCACGACCGCCTTGCGCGCGGTGTCGACCACGTAGTCGCCGCCCTCGGGCGTCCCGACCGGCTCCGGCAGAAAGGCGAGCTCCTGCGCGAAGACCTGCTCGAGCGTCCGGTTCGAGGTGAACAGGCCGTTGCACATGAAGATGGCCTGCTGCCCCTGGCGGACCATCCGCCGCTGCTGCTCCCAGTAATCGTAGGTTTCCATCTGCTGCGCGCCGGCGACGCCGCCGAACAGCAGCGTGCCCGCGATCGCCGTGGCCAGAACGTTTCTCATCGAAGCCTCCATACAGGCGGCGCCGCGGCGGCCTTGCGGCCGCCGGACCCGCTCGCGTTGCCGGTCCTTCATCGTGCGTTCGTCCCGCCCATTCTACGCCGTGCCGCCCGGGTGCGTGCATCCGAACGGGGGGCCGTCACCGGCCGGTCTTGCGCAGTGTCTCGCGCAAGGTGAGGACCGTGAAACGGCTCGTCGCGCACGTGGCGACAGGTGGGGCGTCCGGTCCTGCGGACCACGCTACCCGGTTGAATGTGCACGTGCCATCAGTTACTCTGAATCGCTCCCTGCCCCCCACCCGAAGGAGAGAACGATGCCCCGCCCGGCGGATGCCGAGACCGTCACCTGCGATTCCCCATATGACCAGAGCGCGCGAAGAGGAGGCGGCGCAGGCGGCGGCCGGCCGGCGTCTTCAATCCGCCCGTCGGCGGAGCCGGAGTTCCCCGGCTGCCGTCCGTTTCGCTTGACGAAGGAGGATGTCGAGGCATACGAGGGCCGGTTCGAGTATTGGAGCGCCGACACCGAAACCGCCTGGAAGATGTGCGAGCCGACCAGCCGCACGCACGAGCAGCCGTCGCAGCGGCTCGCCGCCCTGGGCCAGGTGATTGCCGCCGTCCGGGGCGCCCCCATCGAGTGCTACGGCAGCATGGACCTGATCCTGCGCAACGAACGGGGCGAGAAGTGGCGCATTCTCCAGGCTGACCAGGTGGCGTACCTGTATCCGGGTCGCGCCCGGCTGCCGGTTCACGACCTGGTCATCGGCGAGCACGACCTGCCGGACGTCGTGGTCGAGGTGGATCACACCACGGACGTGCGGCGCGGCAAGCTCGGCCTCTACGAAGCGTGGGGCTTCCCGGAGATGTGGGTGGACGTCCCCGACCAGACGTCGCCGAGCCGCCCGGCGGGCCGTACGCCCGGGCTGACCATCCACCTGCTCGACGGCGATCGCTTCCGGACAACCAACGTCAGCCGTGCCTTCCCCGGCTGGACCGCGGCGGAGATCCACACCGCCATGAACGAGCGTCTGCCCTCGGCGGCCACCACCCGGGTCCTCGAGCGCGTCGGCCGGACACTGGGCGCGCGCGACGGCACCGGCCCCGACGACACGCCGTGGCTGCGCCGGCAGCGTGCCGAAGGGCGTGCGGCGGGACGGAAGGAAGGAATCGCCGAGGGCCGCGCCCGGCTTCTGAACGTCGTCATTCGGAAGACGCTGGCTTCGCGTGGTATCCCCGCCGGCGACACCACGCTCGACGCTGTCGATCTGGTGAGGCTGACGGACGAGGACGTTATGGACGCCTTGACGGATTGCCGGGACGTGATGGACTTCCGCGTCCAGTTGAGATCCCGGCACAGCCGAGACGACTGACTGAACGCCCTCCGGCAGACCGGTTCCCTCCGCGAGCCGATCAGGCGTGGGTGATACAGTAACCACCATGGAAGTCGATCCTAAAGAGCGTCTGCATCGCCTGGTCGACCACCTGCCGGAAGCAGAGGTCCACGCGGCCGCGCGGTATCTGGAATACCTGAGTGAATGCGGCGACCCGTTGGTCCGAATCGCGACGGCCGCCCCGGAAGAGGACGAGGAGTTGAGCGAACGAGGACGCCGATTCCTGGACGAGGGACGGGAGGACCTGGCGGCCGGCCGAACCCACACCTTGGACGAGGTGAAGCGGGAGCTCGACCTCTGACCTGGACCGTAGAGTTCTCGAGTCGAGCCGTCCGCGATCTGAAGCAACTGGATCGGCCGACGCGCGCCCGCGTCGTTGACGCCATCGAACGACACGCGAGCACCGGTGCCGGCGATATCAAGCGCCTTCGGGACCGTGACGCTGAATGGCGGCTCCGTGTCGGCGACTGGCGCATTCTCATTTCCTATCGATTCGGGTTGAGAAAAGTCGAGATTCTCCGAGTCCTGCACCGCAAGGATGCGTATCGCTGAGGCCACGTTCCCGAACGGTCGCCCACCTGCTTCGCGGCTACCGCCGCCGACTTTCGGGCACGCCTTCGTAAGGACGCCACTGAGAAACGCCCTTTTCCGGCTGCGCGGAGTTGCCGCCCAAGCTCAGAGCCGATGACGAGAAGGAATAGGCGTCCGGTCGTTGTCGATTGTGCTGCCGGGTAGCAATGTTGCGATCAATAGTTCGAGTGAAGCAGCTCGACACTCTGCCCACTGAGCCACTTCAGAAACCTGTCGGGCCTGCTGAATGACGGTGGCGTAGCACTTCGCTCAATCCAGCCGTCGTGCACGGAGAGGCCGCCCCACGACTCGAGAAGTTCCGACAAGACTCGATACGCCGGACCGGGTCTCCGGCTGGGACTCTCCGGCCGTGGCCTCCCGACTCGCCGGTTTCCGATGGGCAGACATCTCGAATACCCACCACTACGCTCGGGTGCAGCGCGAAGAATCACATCCGAGGGTTCATAAGTTCCCGGGACGCAGCGGGTGTGCGCATTCTCATGCAACCTAGGCCCTGAGACTTCCCTGGCTCGAAGGACTTCCTTGACAAACATCTGGCCTATGAGGGCGTACAATAGATTGTCGTCTGTGGGGCGTACAGGGCGCAGACCCTCATAGAATGCGACAAAGTCCCCGGGTTTCATTGCCGCAATCTTCTTCCCGCGTTTCACGTCGTCGCCATAGGTCAGGCACTCGAAATCTGGATCGAGGTGCGTACTCATGCGCGCGAGTCGTTCAGGCATCCTCGGCCAGCCCGTCAGGGCGGCCTCGAACGCCCGATAAGACGTCTCCATCCCGGAGCGTTGGTTGTTGGCATATTCAGAAATGGGGACGTACACGAACGACCAGTCGTCCGGGTCTACCGGTGCGTTCCAACCGCCGTACGTTCCGTCAACACCGACGCGAACCAGAAGCCCCGTTATCCCGCGTTCATCATGTACCGAGGAAGTCATATCGGCATCGTAGGCACTCCCGGCCAGCCGCGTCAGTAGTCCTCGGCCCGTAGCGAGGCGCGGATGATCTCCCGGTCGTTGCGGTGTACGATGTGGCCGTTCGCGTAGGCGGGATGCGACCAGTTGATCACCCGGGACGCGATGCGGCCGTGCGGCGTCCGGGTGCCGGAGCTGCCCGTCGGCTCGATCAGCCGCGTGCGGCTCAGCTCGACGTAGCCCGCCGGCGTGAACTGCGCGATCATCAGGAAGCCGTCGTCGTTGTTGACGAAGTAGCGGTCCTCGTGGCGCACCAGGAACGCGGTGGCCCAGCGCGCCTGCGCGGTCATGTCCGGGCTCATCCACAGCCGTTCGCCGGTCCGTGCGTCGAGCGCCCGCAGCTCCCCGTAGCTGTCGACCCCGTAGACGTAGTCGCCGATGATGATCGGGGTCGTCACCATCGCGTGGATGGTGTCGGTATCGCCCGGCAGCTCGCTGCGGCTCTGCCCCTGCCACAGATGGGTCGCGGCCGGCCGGTCCTGGCTGAGCCGCATCATCATCGAGCCGTTGAAGAACTGCGAGACCAGCAGGTAGTCGCCGCTGCGCACCGGGGTGGCCACCGTCACGCCCATCGACACGTCCCACGGCTGCTCCCAGTAGACCTCGCCGGTCTCCGGGTCGAGCGACGCCAGCGCAAGAGGATGCCAGACGATCAGTTGGCGGACCCCGCCCGCCTCGTAGATGACCGGCTGCGCGTAGCCCATCTCGGAGCCCGTCTCGATGGCCCGCCAGATCTCCTCGCCGGTGTGCTTGTCGAACGCCATGACCAGCGCGTCGGGCTCGCCGCCGACCACCGTGATGAGCCGATCGCCGTCGACCAGCGGCGCGCTGACGATGCCCCAGACCGGCACGCTGGTGTCGTACTCGGCGACGTAGTCCTTCTCCCAGAGCACGCGGCCGGTCTCGACGTCGAAGCAGAACAGCCGCCCGGTCCCGCCGACGACGTAGACGCGGTCTCCGTCTACCGTCGGGGTGGCGCGCGGACCCACGGCATAGGCGACCGACAGCATCCGGTAGCTGGTCTGCCACTCGTGCGTCCAGAGCACCTCGCCGGTTTCCTCGTCGAGAGCCAGCGCGCGCTCGGTGCCGTCGAGGGTGCGCGACGCCGGATCCTCCATCCAGTCGGTGATGAAGATGCGCCCGTCAGCGACGGCCGGACCGGAGTACCCCGACCGGACGGGTGTGCGCCACGCGACGCGCAACTCCGCCGGCAGTTGTTCGACGATGCCGGTCTCGTTCCAGACCGCGAGGCGGTCCGCGCCGCGCCACTGCGGCCAGTCCTCCGCCGAGACGATCTCGACGGCTGCTGCCGCGATCACCATTGCACCCACGAGACTCAGGATCTTGCGCACGGGATCTCCTCCGTCCTCCACGGACCGTGTCGGCGCTGTTGCCTCACCCTACCGGCCGGGCAAGGATGATCCGGTCGCCCGCGAATCACTTGCGGCCGCCCTCAACCTCGGCCGCCGCGCGGGCGTCCTGCTCGAGAATTCGCGCCCCGCCGAGGATGCCGCGGAACGAGTAGTTCGCTTCGTGACAGGCGTACTCGTAGACCCGATCGTCCGTGGCCGGCCAGACGTACTCGCCGCTCCAGGGCGCGGTCCAGACCGTCGGGTCGTCGACGGTGAACTCGTAGAGCAGCGCATCCGGAGCGATGCGCGTGAACCGTTCCACCACGTGCAGGTTGCGCGACGCGCCGCCGAGGGCCGGCGTGTCGTTGAAGTTGGTGGTGTCGACGACGAGCGTGTCGCCCTCCCATTGGCCCACCGAGTCGCCGAGCCAGCTCCGGATTTCGGGCGGCGCGTGCTCCTGGTTCATCCGCACGATGCGCGCGTCGTGCACCATCTCGACGTGGATCAGCACGTGGTGCTCGGTCTGCACGATCTTCTTCAGGTTGTTGTAGAGCACGGGCAGCATCGGCGGACCACCCACCGATCCGAACCCGAGAAGGCAGCGCTCGGCGAGCGGACGAATCTCGGGATCGTCGTAGGGGCCGGGCGCGTCCAGATCGTCCTCGAGCCACCAAGCGGTCCCGCTGTTGGGGCGGAAGAAACGCGCCCGTTGCGCCGCGCGCGCCTGCGCCGCGGCAGTCAGGGGCGGACGACGGCCATCCGGCGGATCGGTGATGATCGACGTACGCCACTCACCGTCGATCCGGAAGACACCGGTGCCGCGATCGACCCAGAACGTGTTGTAGCCACCGACGTTGCCAGCCGCGCCGGCCGAGCCGTCACCGCCCACAGGCGGCGCCACCTGCTCCGCCTCCTGCTCACCCGTCTCGGCGATACGGGCTTCGCGACGCTCGTCGGACCCGCTCGGCGCGATGCTGTACAGCGTCCTGAGCGCCCCGGGATCCGACTCGATGAGTGCCGCCTCCTCCGCCGTCAAGGTCCCCCGCGTGCCGAAACGCGGCGGGCGCTGCAGGGGCGTGAGCGTCGCGGTGTCGTAGGTACCCGACAGGTCGGGCTTGCCGCCCGGCGTGCGCGGAATCCCGTCCTGCCCCGCCGCCGCCGGCAACGCCAGCCCCAGGGCGAGACACGCAACGACGAATCGACTGGTCATCGTCTCCTCCCGCACTCGAAACGGGCGCACCGCGGACTGCGCGGCGCGCCCCTCCTCCATCCGCCGGCGACGATTGCCGCCCAACCGGGCCCGGCCAGAGGGTCTACGCCGTTTCGGCGGCGCAGACTCCTAGCGGCCGGCCGCCGCGGCCTCGGCCGCCAACTCCTTCTCGAGCGCCCCGGCCATGATGTTGTAGAGGCCGTAGTTCCCCTCGTGGCAGGCGTACTCGAAGATCGGCTGATCGTTCTTCGTCATCGGGATCCGGTAGGTCCACGGCCGGTCCCAGGCGTTCGGATCCTCGACCGTCACGTCGTACAACAACGTCCCCTCGGAAACCCGCGTGAAGCGCTCGACGAGGTTCAACGCCGCGGTGGTGACGCCGCGGCGGAAGCTGGTCTCGCGCAGGAAGTTCCGGGTCTCGACGACCAGCGTGTCGCCTTCCCAGTGCCCGCGCGAATCGCCCATCCACTGCCGCAGACCATCCGGCAGATGCGAGCGTCCGTCGAGCGGGATCACGCGCGAGCTGTGGACCATCTCGTTCAGCAGCACGACGTGGTCCTCGGTCTGGAACAACTGCACGTTCTGGTTGTAGCCTCCCGGCGTCATCGGCGGCCCGGAGTTGAAGCCGAGGATGCAGCGGACCGCGAACATCCCGGAGCCGAGCGTGTCGAGGAAGCCGCCGGGGGTCGGCTCGTGGCGATTGACGCCTTCGCGCGCCAGCATCTCCGCGTCCAGCTTCGCCTGCGCGATGTCGTTGAGCGGCGGAACGCGGCCGCTGGGCGGGTCGATGACCAGCGACGTCTGGTTGGTCGCGGCCACCGTATCTCCCGGATCGAACCAGAACTGGTTGTAGTTGCCCACCCCGTCCGCGGGCTCGATGGTGTCCCGGATCTCGAAGGCGGCCAGACGGTCGGCCTCGAACTGTGCGGCCTGCTCCTCGGTGAAGAACGCCTGATCCGCCAGATCCTCCGGCCGCTCGAACGGCGTGAGCGTGCGGAAGTCCCAGACGCCGTTCAGATCCGGAGCGCCCCATGCGGTGCGCGGCGGAGCATCCTCTGCCACGTCCTGGGCGTGCGCCGCGGGCGCGGGCGCCAAAACCAGGGCGACGACGACCGCGAACGACGACGCGAGCATTCGATTGGCCACGGTGGACCTTCCTTTCTGCGACCCGCCCGAGTCCGGGTCATTCGTTTCGCCGAGTCGTGCAATCCTGGCCCGGCAATCGTCGCCGAACGCGACCGCGGCGGTCGCGCCGCAGCTTCCGATCGCCGCCCAAGCAGGCCTGACCAGAAGTCTACGCCCTGGTGCTACTGTCCGTCGAAGACGTACTGCACCACCGACGACTCGGTGACGTCCTCGATGGGCGACGCCGAGCGGGTGCTACTGTCCGTCGAAGACGTACTGCACCACCGACTGGAGCCGGCCCGGCTCCGCCGCAAAGTCCCTGAGCTGCACCGGCACCGAATACCCGCCGACCACGTCCTCGACCGACTGTCCGGCCGCCTGGCCCGCCTTGGCCGCGTCGACGATGCCGTTGTAGAACGTGCTGTAGTTCACGAGATCGTCCCACACCAGCGTCTCGTCGTTGTGGCCCGGGATGATGATGTCCACGTCCGGGATCCCGGCGACGGCCTTCCGCAGGGTCTCGCCGAACTCGAGCGCGCTGCCGTTGCCGTTCGCCACGTCGAGGAAAGGCAGACCCTTGCGTGCGAACATGTCGCCGGTGTGCAGGGTGCGTGCGCCGCGGAAGACGATCCAGGTGTCGCCGTCGGTGTGCCCGCGGCCGAAGTAGTAGAGGTCGATCGCGTCCGGGCCGCCGAACAGCGTCATCCGGTCCGCGAACGTGGTCTGCGGCAGGTACTTGGCGTTGTCGCCCTTGAACGCGTCGCAGTTGGTCACCGGCTCGCAGGTCTCGCGCGACATCTGCGCCGCGGTGTTCTCGTGCACCACGATGTTCACCGAGTCGGAGAACTCGACGTTGCCGCCGCTGTGATCGTAGTGGGTGTGCGTATTGATGATGGTCGTCACCGGCTTCGGCGTGATCTTCGCGATCTCGGCCAGGATGTCCTGCCCGTAGCCGTAGATCTTCGTGTCGACCAGGGTCACGCCGGACGCGGTGAGGAAGATGGCCGTGTTGCCGCCGCTGCGCATGCCCTGCTCGGCCGGATCGTTGGCGAGCATGTAGAGGTTGTGCGCCACCTCGTGCAGCACGAGGTTGGCGCGCGGCTCCTCGGCCGGCTCCTGCGCCACGTTGGCGGCGGCCGTCGCCAGGACGCCCACCGCGGTCACGACTCCGAGACAGACCATGCGTAGCATCGCTCCCTCCATCGGCTCGCTCACGGATCCGCTTCGACTCTCGCTGTCGTCCCCCTCCAGCGGACCGGTCGTGACAGGCGACCGACCGTTGTGACCAGATCCTACCGCCCGCGGCCGGCGGACGCTATCCCTTCCGGCTGCCTCTCCCATCCCGCCGCGCGACCGGTTCGGCGCCGGATCCGCGGCACGGACGATGCGTCCGGGCGCCGCCGCCCGGCTTCTCGGCTATAGTGCGGAAAGTGCGGCGTTCTCGGGAGGCTGGCATGACGACAGGCAATGGACAGTCGCGGCGTGCGTTCGTCAAGCAGGTGGGCGCCGCCGCCGGCGCGGTAGCCCTTTCGTCCACCGCCATGGCCGCGGCGGGCCGGCCGGTCCCCCAGCTTCCCGCGGAGACGCCACGGTCCGTGCATCCGACGCTCAACCGCAGGGCGCGCGGCTGGCTCCGCTTCCTGTGGGAGAAGGCGACCACGCCCGACGACTGGAGCGCCGACGGCGTCCCGCACATGTGGTGGGACCGCTACTCGAACCCGGTCGTCACCAGCTACGGGCGCTTCGACCTGCACAACTCCTCGTACGCCCTGCTGCTCATGGCCGACGAGACGCCGGCGTGGCGCGAGGTCTACACGCGGATCGCGGACGGACTCGCCAGCCGCTACCCCACCTACTGGGGCGCCATCGACTGGCTGACGCAGATCGGCGACGACCCGCGGCGGGCGAACTATCCCCCGCACGTCATGCAGATGATCCCCGAACGTCTCCGGGGCAACTACAACCGCATCGGCTGGACGGCGAACGGCATCGAGCCCTGGGGCCTCGCGCGCGATCCGATCGGCGCGGAGGGCAACCTCTTCTTCCGGGGCTGGTTCAACCTCGTGCTGGGCATCTACCGCTACATCTCGGGCGACGACAAGTACGAGCGGCCGTTCGGGGTCACCGGCTACGGCGACGAAGTGTTCGAGTGGGACCAGCACGGCATCGCGGCGCTGCTCGAGCGGCAGTACCGCGAGCGCCCGGAAGGACCGCAGTGCGAGAACACCAAGATCTGGTTCCCGTGCAACGCGGCCGCCGGGCTCGGCATGTACCTGTACGACAGCATCCACGGCCGCTCGACGCACCGGCCCGTGCAGGGCTGGCTGGA
This sequence comes from Acidobacteriota bacterium, assembly GCA_009861545.1. NCBI lineage: Bacteria > Pseudomonadati > Acidobacteriota > Acidobacteriota bacterium. The sequence continues at coordinate 26,783 of VXME01000088.1, forward strand.
GTACGCGCGGGAGAACTTCCTGGGGATCGGTAACGACGGCAGGCTGGAATGGGTCACCAGCTACTACGACCCGATCGTCAATCACAAGGCCAACGGCGGCCCCGGAGCGGGGGTCGGAACCGCGTTCCTGCTGCTGCCGCAGGACCGGGAGCTGGCCACGTTTCTCTACGAGTCGGCGGCGAACGCCCTGGGCTGGAACGACCCGCGGGTCGAGATCCGCGCGTCGCAACCGGGGCTGGTGATGGCGCGCGAGCTCGGCGACCACACCGCGGTGGCGCGGCTCCGGGCGGCGGCCGAGCGGGAGTACGATCCCCGCTTCTTCGGCGACGACGACGAGATGTTCGGCTGGTGGTTCGGCTTCGACGAGGCATACCCGCGGGGGCAGCGCAGCGCCAGCATGATGGTGTCCGAGGTCGGTCTGGGCGACGCCTGGTACCGGGCCTTCGAGGCCCCGCATCTGGACAAGTTCGCGGCCCCGACCGTGGAGGGCGTCGACTTTCCTTCGCTCGGCATCTACCAAGCGTGGAACGACACCGGGAGCGGCGCGCTTCACGTCGGCACCTACGCCGCCGCGTCCGACCGCCGCGGCCTGGATACCACGTGGCGGGTCACCAACCTGCCGAGCACCGACGACGTCTTCATCCTCTGCGACGGCGAACCGTTCCGGCGGTTCAGCGTCGACGGGCCGAACGCCATCCGCCTGGATACGACCATCGACATGCGGCACTACCAGATCTTCACCGGCTATCGGGGACCGGGAGAACGGATCGCCGAAGCCCGCCGGCGGGAACGGCCGGCTCACGGCGCAACGGCAGCGGGGCCGGGCGCGGCGGCGGAAGGCCCGACGACGAGCCGGCCGGCGCCGAACGCAAGCAACGCCACGAGCAGCCTCTCCCCGAGCGGACCGAGCTGTGCCTGCTGCGTTGCGTAGGCAGAGCCCGACGGACGCACCACAGACCCGACGCGGAACGGCAACCACGCGGCGGCCATCCCATCTTGCGCGGGGCCGAGGGCGTGCCCCCGAAGCGTCCTCCGGGCATCCTCCCGGGGGCAACTGAACCGTGCGCGCCGCTTTCGCGTCCATATCGATCAGGAGGCGCACGCATGATTCTGACCACCACGCCCGGCATCGAAGGCAGGTCCATCCGCGACTACCGGGGCATCGTCACCGGAGAGGCCATCGTCGGGGCGAACATCTTCAAGGACTTTTTCGCGGGCATCCGGGACATCGTCGGCGGTCGCTCCGCCGCCTACGAGCAGGAGTTGCAGAAGGCGCGCGACCTCGCCTTCCGGGAACTGGAGGACGCGGCGCGGCGACAGGGCGCGCACGCCGTCATCGGGATCGACCTCGACTACGAAGTGGTCGGGCAGGGCGGGAGCATGCTCATGGTGACAGTCAGCGGCACCGCGGTCACGCTCGGCTGACGCTTTCCGTACCCGCCGCCGGCACGCGACCGGCCGGTTGGAGGTAGCGACGCCGAAGCCGAACGCCGATCCGGATTCGACGACAACGCGCTACACTCCGCGTCGGCCACCACGATGCGGAGTCGCGTGAACCTCCCGGTCGTGTTGTTCGGCATCCTCGTCGCGTTGTGCCTCGTGACGGCCGTCGCGTTCGTCATCGAGGAAACGCCGTACGAGGACGTGCCGGCTTCCGGCGGCGGGGTCCAGCGCGTCCGCGCCGGGCACGGGGTGACGCACCCGGCGTTCGCGTCGATGGATCACGGCGGATCCGGCGCCGAGCGCCACGCACCGATCCTGTGGCTCGCCTGGGCCTTCGGACTGCTGCAGCTCGCCCTGATCGTCGGCTGCCTGATGCTCGGCCTGGCCCCGGCCGGCCGAGCCCGATACCGGCTCGCGGCGTGCGGCGTCCTGCTCGGCGTCCTCTTCACGATGATGGTGGCCACCTATCGCGGCTACCTCGACACCGCCGCGCCGCTGCCGTTCCTCGCGCTGCCGGCGCCGACCGCGTGGTTTCTGTACGGCTTCTGGCCGGCGCAGTTCCTCGTCGTGGCGCTCTACGCCCGCATCTTCCGCCGCGCGGTGCTGACCGGCGAGCAGTCGGCGCGGTTCCGCGCGATCCTGGCCGAAGCCCGCCGCCGCCAGGACTGACGACGATGGACGAGACCCGCTCCCTCGTCACGTTCCTGTGCATCGCCGCCTATTTCGCCGTCTGCATCGGGGTCGGGGTCTGGGCGTTGCGGCGCACCACGTCGACGCGCGACTTCTTCATGGCGGGCCGGGACCTCGGCATCCTCGTGACCGGCCTGGCGATCTTCTCCAGCCAGATGAGCGGATTCGGCTTCGTCGGCGGACCGGGGCTGGTCTATCGCATGGGGCTGAGCTCGGCCTGGATGACGGTCATCGCCCCGCTCGCCTTCAGTTGCTCGTTCTACCTGCTGGCCACCCGGCTGCGTATGGTGGCGGAGCTGCGCGACACCATCTCCCTGCCGGATGCGGTGGCGGCCCGCTACCGCAGCGAGCAGGCGCGCCTGCTCACGGCGATCGCGATTCTCCTCGGCGTGGTCGGCTACCTGGGCACGCAGATTCTGGCGATGGCGACGGTGCTGCGCGACGTGCTGAACAACGTGTCGTTCCTACCGGAAGTGTCCCTCGCGGCCTGCATGGCGATCGCCTGCGCGGTGCTGGTGTTCTACTGCGTGACCGGCGGCATCCTGGCGTCGGTGTACACCGACCTCGTGCAGGGCGGCATCATGATCGTGGCCGCGATCTTCGTGTTCGTCGCCGCGCTGAACGCCGTCGACGGCGGACTGCCCGGTCTCGTGACCACGCTGATCGCCGACGACCCGGAGGCGATCTCCCCCTGGGGCACGCTGGGCATGCTGGGCTCCCTGTCCTGGTTCCTGGTCTTCGTGCTCGGCAGCGCCGGTCAGCCGCATGTCATCACCAAGTTCATGATGAACCGCCGCGTCGAGGACGCGCGCCGCACGTTGCCGGTCAGCGCCGCCGGCTACGTGTTGTGCTCGCTCCTGTGGCTCGGCATCGGGTTGTCGATGCGGGCGCTCGTCGTTCAGGGAGGCCATCCCGAACTGGCGAATCCGGACGAGGCGGCGCCGCAGTTCCTGCAGTTCCACGCCGGCCCGATGCTGGCCGGCATCGTCTTCGCAGGTCTCTTCGCCGCGATCATGTCGACCGCGGACAGCTTTCTGAACCTCGGCGCCGCCGCCGTCGTGCACGACATCCCGCGGGCGCTGACCGGGCGGCCGCTGTCGAACCAGTTGTTCTGGGCGCGCGTGGCAACGGCCGGGCTGGCGGTCGGATCGGCCGTCTTCGTGCTCCATTCGCGGCAGGATCTCGTGGCGCTGCTCGGCGCCTTCGGATGGGGGACGTTCGCCGCCGCGCTGGTGCCGGCGGTCGCCATCGGGTTCAACTGGAAACGCGCCACCGCGGCGGCCGCCAACGTGGCCATCGCGAGCAGTCTCGTCGTGAACTTCGGGATCGAGTTGTTCGGGGTGGCGCTCCCCTACGGCATCAACGGCGGATTCGTCGCGCTGCTGCTGTCGATGACGCTGTTCTTCGGCATCTCGCTGGCGTCGCCGCCGCCGCGGATCGACCCCGACATCGAGGCGGTCATGGACCTGTAGCGCCCCTAAAACGCGTCGCGGGCCTGGCGCTTCGACCCGTCCCCCCGGCTCCGTGACCTTGCGCACGGCGGGCTGAATCGACAGCGTCATTCCCGTGTTCTACACTAATCCGGGAATCGTTCCACGGCGCAGACTCCCAGGCAACAACCCTGACGACAGCCGATGATCCTGGCGAATCGGCACATCGACGCCGGCGACGAGCCCTTCCACGCCACGCTGCGCATCCAGCCCGCGTCCCGCATCGACCTCATCGACGTCCGGGGCACCTTGCGCGAGAGGTTCGGGTCCGAGTTCACGCGTTATCCGAAGGCGTTCTACATCTCGGACCACACCACCGCCGGCTACCTGGACCGGCGTCTCGCGGAGGTGCTCGATCACGACGGGGACAACATCCAGGACTATCTGCAGGTCTTCCAGAAGCTCTTTCCTCCCGGCGCGGGCTACGTCCACGACGAGCTGCACCTGCGCACGGAGCTGTCCGACGAGCAGCGCGCCAGCGAGCCCCGCAACGCCGATTCCCATCTGACGTTCATGGGCGGCGGGCTGCGCAACTGCGTCTCCTACGCGCAGCAGGGCGACGAGCCGGTATGGTTCGTGGAGCTGGACGGCGTCCACGTCGGCGGCACCCGCCAGCGGCGCACGACGGTAATCGCCTACAATCGCGAGGAAGATGTCGTCCGTCTGCAGGTGCAGCTACCTGCATCGTCGCATTCCATCGACGCCCAGAACCTGCGCGACCCGCGGCTCGGCTTCATCGACCAGTTGCAGAACCTGGCGCGGAAGCATGCAGTGACGTTCGGGCGCTTCGACGTCTCCCTGCCTGCCGAAGAACGCCACGCCGGGCTGACGGTGAACGAGTACGAGACCCTGCTGATGAACCACGACCTGCGCGAGGTCATCGGCAACCCGCTGCGCTTCATGGTGCAGATGGGCAAGATGGGCAGGGAGGCGCTCCAGGCGCCGCTGACCATCCCCGCCCGGGCGCTCAACTACGCCCAGTACGACGCCGTCCAGTTGTTCAACGAGCTCATGGATCGGGTCGGCGTGCGCCGCTCGGTGGTGGAGCGCCTGGTGAACCGCGCCCTGGCTCTTCCGGTCTCGCACTTCCTGCGCATGAAGCGCGGAATCAGCCTGCCGATTCTGGACCGCCGCGGAGACGGGTTCGGCGAGATCGGTTGGGGCACCTACCAGAGCCCGATCCTGGTCCAGTGGAAGGGAACCGAGGATCCGACCCGGACCCTCAACGTGCGGCTCGTCCGGTTCGTGTAGGTCCAGCCGCCGCGGCTACCCTTCTCGCGACCCGTATCCCGGCAACACGGCGAGGGTCGCCGCAATCGACGGCAGGTTCTCCGGATCGAGCCACTCCCGCCGGACGAAGAAGCCCGTCACGACACGCGTATCTATCCGCTCCGCGCCGGCGGCGTACTCCACGAGCAACTCCCCCTGCCGCCGGTAGAAGCGATGGGCGAGCGTAGCCGGATCCAGAATCCAGTACTCCTCGACCCCGTGCTGCTCGTACTCGGCGAACTTCGGCCCCACGTCGCGGTCCGCGGTGCGCGGGCTCAGGACCTCCACGACGAAGTCCGGCGCTCCTTCGACATGCGTGTCCCGAATCTGGCGCCGGCGGCCGGCGCGGTAGAACGCCAGGTCGGGAAGGAACACGTTCCGCGAGCTCAGCCGTACGGCGACTGCTTCCCGGTAGAGAAAGCCGAGGTCGCGGCGGTCGACGTACGCCCGCAGGATCCCGTCGAGGAAATTCAGGAGATCCGCGTGCCGAATGGACACCGCCGAATGCACGAAGATCTCCCCGTCGATGAGATCGGCGAACCGCTCCGTGTCGAGCCACCCGAAGAAGTCCTCCGCGGTGAGCAGCTCGCGATCGAAGCCTGCCGCGACCGACACGGTTGTCGGCATGACTGCACTGTAACACGCGGGTACGGAAGAAACCGCCGGCAGGATCGGCTAGCGATCCTGCCGGCGCTGGATCCTGCGCCAATGCGGGCGGTCAGTCGATCCTTCGTGGGTCGTGTACGCTCCGATTCCGACTCCGGAACTCCGCAACGGACCTCTACGGGCCCGTCGGCTTGCCCTTCTCTCTCTGTTCGTTCTCCCATTCCCGTGCGGCGGCCCGGGTGGTCCGGTTGCCGACCTGGAAGATGTGCCCCTTCTCCCAGCCAGACTTCTGCTGGTGTTCGGCCTCTCGGCGATCGATATCACCGGTGATCCCGGTGTGGACGATCCTGTTTCCCAACTTGAAGTGGTACTTGTACGCGGTTCTGCTGGTCGGCATGCCGCGGGTTCTCGAGCCTACGCGCAGACGTCGCCGAGATACCCGCCGCCGCCGCAGTAGCGAACGTCCTGAATCTGCAGCAGGATGCCGTCCGGGTCCGTGAAGTACAGCTCCGGCGTGCCCTCCGGCGCGCCGCCGCGGTCCGGCATCCGCATCGTCACGTAGGACGTAAGCGGCCCGGGCGGTCCCTGCGCGCCAGCGGCCCGGGGGCGGATGCCGAATTCCTCGAGCGTGGCCATCACCTCTTCGTGCTGGAAGTTCTCCATCGACATGCTCGCGTGGTGGATACGGGCAGGCCCTGGCCCCTGCGCGAGAGCCAGGAACTGTCGGCCGGAGCCGACCGACAGGAGCGGCAGCGCCCCCTGCGAGCGGGTGATCGGCATCCCGAACAGCCCCTGGTAGAAGTCGATGGACCGTTGCTGGTCCGAGACGAACACGGTGAAATGGTTGATGTCGTGGAGCGCGATCAAGCCGGCGCCCGGCGGCGGCTCGGGCGTCTCGCAGAGCTCGCCGAGCAGCCCTTCACCGCCGCAGTAGGTAACGTCCTGGAGCTGGCCCACGACGCCGTCGGGATCACCGAAGTAGAGCTCGGGAGTGCCTTCCGGCGCCCCGCCGAACTCGGCCCCGCGCATCCGGATGCGCACGCGCCGCGGTGCGTTCCCGCCCCCCGGTTCGGCCGGGGCGACCCCGTTCTCCCCCAGGATCCTGACCAGCCGGGCGTCGTCGAAGTCGTCCACCGTCAGGCAGAAGTGGCTGATGCGGGGCTGCACGTCGGGTCTTCCGCCGCCCAGGGCGAGGAACTGCGGGCCGTTCCCGATCCGCAGGACGAGCGTCCGCGCCTGGCGCGCGGCGATCGTCATCCCGAACAGGCCCTGGTAGAACTCCCGCGACCGCCCGATATCGGTGACGGTCAACGTGAGGTGGTTCCAGGAACGCACCGGTATCGGCGGTCCGCTCGCCTGTCCGGCCGCCAGACCGGTCCGCGGCAGGACGGCCGGCGCCGCCGCCAATGCGGCCAGCGATCCCATGAACGACCGGCGCGTCAGGCGTGAGTCGCCATCCCTGCGCCGAACGTCGTCGGCGGCGGCGAGGATATCGTGCATGGCTCGGCTCCTGTCGAAAGGGGGGACCCGGTGGCGTGGCGGTACATTATAGTCGCCTCACCCGTGTCGCCCTCGCGGAAGACTTGGCAGGGTTGGTTTCGCTGCCCGCGTCCGGATCGGCGGGCGTCGCGTGTCATCCTCGCCTCACGACGTCGAGCCGGCGAGGGCGAACCGGGGCGACCGGACCGGCCGGCATCGAGCGCAGGCACGCTGCGCCGGACACGCGACGAGACGGTCCACACGCTGGGGAGTTCACATGGCGCCCGCGTTCACTCCACCACCGGCCACGGTATCCGAGGCGCTCTCGCTTCTGCCCGGCGACGCGCTTCATCCGCTGATGCGTCTGCTGCCGATAGACAGACCACTACCCACGCGCAAGGCGGACATGGTGGCCGCTATCGAGCGCCACCTGTCCGACAACTCCCTGCGGGAACTCTGGAACCGGCTCGACGAGACCCAGCAGCTCGCGGTCAGCGAAGCCCTGAGCACCCCGCACTCCATCTTCCATCCACACGCGTTCAAGGCGAAGTACGGCAAATTGCCCTTCGGCTTCGACCCGGACGCTTCACGGACGAAAGCCCCCGTGCTGCGCTTGTTCCTCTATGCAAGCCACCGCTACGAGACCCCGACCATCATCCCGCCCGACCTGGCGCAGCGCCTGCGAGCGTTCGTCCCGCCGCCGCCGGAGACCGAGCTCGCCGCCGACGACGACCTGCCCGACACGGTGCAGCAGCCCCGGTTCCGATACCTCCACCGCGGCCAGAAGCAGGAGTTCGATCCGGTGGCGCTGACCCGGCGCGACATGGAACGGGCCGCCCACCACGACCTGTTCGCGGTACTGCGACTCATCGACGGCGGCCGGGTCGCGGTGAGCGCCAAGACGCGGCGGCCGTCAGCGGCGGCGAGCCGGTCCATCGCCGCGGTGCTCGAAGGGGGCGACTTCCTGGAGCCGGCGGCGGGCGAGACGCCGGAACGGGAGCAGGAAATCGGTCCGATCAGAGCGTTCGCCTGGCCGTGCCTGATGCAGGCGGCCAGACTGGCCGAGTTGCGTGGGTCCCGGCTCGCGCTGACGAAGTCGGGTCGCGCAGCTCTCGCGGCGCCAGCGGCGGAGACGTTGCGCCGTCTCTGGAAGCGCTGGCTCGGAACCACGCTGCTGGACGAGTTCAGCAGGGTCGAAGCCATCAAGGGCCAGTCCCGCGGCAGGGGCCGCCGATCGTTGACCGCCGCGTCGGGTCGCCGGCCGGTGGTCGCCGACGCGCTGGCGGAATGCCCGGTCGGCCGGTGGGTGCGCTTCGACGACTTCTCGGAGTTCATGCAGGCGGCGTCCTTCCGTTTCGACGTGACCCGCGACCCCTGGCATCTGTACCTCTCGGAGCCGGAGTACGGCAGCCTGGGATACAACGGCTCTCACGATTGGCACATTCTCCAGGGCCGGTACCTCCTCTGCCTGCTGTTAGAGTACGCCGCCACCCTGGGACTGATCGACGTCGCCTACACCGATCCGGCCGATGCGCGGCCGGACTTCACGCACATGTGGGGCGCCGACGACCTTGCGTACCTGAGCCGCTACGACGGCCTGCAGTATTTCCGGCTGAATCCACTGGGCGCATATTGCCTGGGTCTCGCCGAGGTCTACGAGCCGAGCGTACCGCCGGCGCGGGCGGCCCTGACCGTCTATCCCGGTCTCTGGCTGCAGGCGGCCGCCGCGTTGTCGCCCGACGAGCGGCTGATGCTGGAGACCTACGCGGACGAGGCAGAGGACGGCGTCTGGCGTCTGGATGGAGACAAGGCGCTGTCCGCCATCGAGAACGGCCACGACCCGGAAGCGTTCCGCCAGTTCCTCGCCGCGCGCGACGATCAGCCCCTGCCGGAAACCGTCGACGGGTTCCTGCGCGACGCCGAGCGCGGCGCCCGCGCCCTCAGAATGCAGGGCACGGCGTTGCTCGTCGAATGCGCGGACGCGAAGATCGCCGCCCGGCTCGCCACGGACGCGCGCACGTCCAGGCTGTGCCAACGCGCCGGCGAGCGCCAGCTCGTCGTGCGAACCGCCTCCGAGAAGGCGTTCCGCAAGGCGGCCCGCGCGCTCGGCTACGGCATGCCGCCGGGGTGACGCCCTCCGGTCGCGCCAGGCCGCGCGCCGGGCGCCGCGCCTATTCGTAGTAGCGCTTGTACATCCCGCGCCGGAACAGGAACCCGCCGAGCGGTCCGAGCCAACCGAGGACGTGGTACTTGTAGCCGAGGTCCATCAACTCGATCAGGTTGCCGTCCATGTCCTTCGCGAAGAAGAACGAGTGGCCGCGCGGGGAGCGCTCCGGCCGGCTGACGACCTCGACCCCCTTGCTCACGAGGTAGTCGTACCACTTCTGCGTGTTGCGGACGTCGAAGGCGATGTGGGTCAGCCCGACCCGGTTCCACGGGATGTCGACCGCCGGCTGGCGGGGCCGGAACTCGAAGATCTCCAGCACCGCCCCGCCCGGCACCCGGACCCAGCCCACCTTGCAGCTCGGCGTCTCGGCGTCGACGCCGAAGAAGCTCCGCACGCGGTCCGGCGGCTGGTCGGCGACGCCCACGAGCGGACAGCGAAAGACGTCCCAGTAGAACTTCACCGCCCGGTTGAAGTCGGAAACGGTGATGCCGGCGTGGCTGAAGGATCGGGCTCTCACGACAGGCTCCTCAGATCGGTCTCGGCGATGTGGTCGGCCACGCGCAGCGCCTGCGCCGCGATGGTCAGGCCCGGATTGACGGCGGCGGACGACGGAAAGAAAGACGCGTCGACGGCGAACAGGTTCTCGACGTCGTGCGACCGGCAGAACGGATCGAGCACGGACGTGCGCGGGTCGGTCCCAAAGCACAGCGTTCCGCACTGGTGCGTGGTGTTCTTCGTCTTGTGCGAATGGGTCATGACGAGCCAGTAACCCAGCCGGCGCAGTATCCGCCGCATCTTCCGCACCAGGCGCCGGTGCGCGCCGGCGTTGTTCGGACGGTACTCGAGCCGGATGCGGCCGTCCGCCCCCACGGTGACGCGGTTGTCCGGGCGCGGAAGGTCCTCGGACAGGGCGAGCCAGTCGCTGCCGCGGGCCATCCAGACATCGTACGCCCCGACGGGCACCCACGAGACGACGGTCTGCCCCATCACGCCGTGCGTCCGGCCCTGCGACTGGATCTGGCCGAGCGGGTAGCGCGTCTGCGAGCCGGCGAAGTAGAAGTCGTTGATCCCCACCGTCTTCTGGAATACCGCGTGGTTCAGCCGGAAGGGATGAAACCCCTGCATCATGGTCGCCAGGTGCGCCATGTAGCGGCGGCCGACCAGCCCCGACGAGTTCGCCAGCCCGTCCGGATGCCGCTCGCCGGCGGACCGCAGGAGCAGGGCGGCGGAGTTGACGGCCCCGCAGGCGACCACGACGAGTGGCGCCTCGACCCGCAGCCTCTCTCCGTCGCGCTCGACCTCCACCGCTTCGACGCGCCGGCCGCCCGGGTCGCTGAGCAGACGCCGGGCGAAGGCGCGCGTCCAGAGCGTGACGTTCTCCTTCCCGGTCGCCGGCCGGATGCAGCAGACCTCGGCCTCGCTCTTGGCATGACGCCGGCACGGGAAGGAGTTGCAGGTGTCGCACAGGATGCAGCCGTCCGGCGCGCCCGGGTCGATCAGCCCGAGCGGGAGCGGCGACGGATGCAGGCCCTGGGCGCGAAGCGCTTCCACCGCCTCGGCGATCTCGGGCGCGTGTGGAATCGGCGGGTGCGGATACGGCCCGCGCGGCGGCTCGGTCGGGTCGTGCCCCGCCTCGCCGTGCACCTGGTAGAGCCGCTCGGCCCGCTCGTAGTACGGCTCCAGCGTCGCGTAGTCGATGGGCCACGCCGGCGAAACCCCGTCGACGTGCTCCACGGCATCGAAGTCCTCCTTCCGCAGCCGGTAGAGCACGCTGCCCCAGAACTTCGTGTTGCCGCCGACGCAGTAGTGGGTGTACGGCAGGAACGGCCGGCCGTTGCGGTCGAGCCAGGTCTCGGTCGTTCGGTAGCGCAGGTGCTTCCAGACCGCGGTGGGATCCCAGTTCTCGGGCTCGCGCGGCACGAACCCGCCCCGCTCGACGATGAGGATGCTCGCACCGGTGGACGCCAGCGCCCGCGCCACGGTGCCGCCGCCGGCGCCGCTGCCGATGATGACGATGTCGAAGCGCTGTGGCATGGGGCTGGCCGTCACTCGCCGGCGGTAGCGTAGATCCGTTCCATCAGGCGCTGATCCGCCATCGCCGCCTCCAGGCTCATCTCGGGAGGAACGCCGGTGCGGATCGACCGGGCGAAGTCCCGGTACATCGCCTGGTAGCCGCGGATGTCGCGGAATCCGGGCAACAGCACTTCCGGCCACGCGCGCGCGCGCCCGCGCACCACGACGAACCCGCCGTTCGACTCGAAGGTGATGATGCCGTCGCGGCCGAACAGCTTCGACAGGCGTACGCCGCGCAACAGCGACGGCACCTCGCGCGAGTAGTACAGCGACCCGGCCGCGCCGTTGTCGTAGCGGAATGCCGCCAGCATCGTCTTGGCGCGCGCGTCCGGACCGCTCCGCGCCGGCGGCGGCCGGAAGCCGTGAATGGAGTCGATTGCCGGTCCGAGGCTGTTGGCGATGTGCAGCCAGTGAATCCCCTCCTCGAAGAACGCGTCGCCGCCGGCCATCGACTCGTCGTTCCGCCAGTCTCCGGCTCCCTTGAACTTGCGCACCAGCGTCGTGAAGTGGGCCAGGATCAGCTCGCCTATCGCGCCGTCCGCCAACAGCCGGCGCAGGCAGACGGCCAGCGGCTTGTAGTGATCGTTCTCGCCCACCAGCACGACCCGGCCCGCGCGGTCGCGCGCCTCGCGGACCCGCTCGTAGTCGGCCATCCGCGGGAACGCCGGCTTCTCCACCAGTACATGCTTCCCGGCGGCCAGCGCCCGGAGCGTCAGGTCGAGATGGAACCGCGGCGGCACCGCAACCACGACGGCGTCGACGCCCGGATCGTCGATGGCGCCGCGATAGTCGGGGTAGCTCCGGACTCCCCCGTGCCGTACCCGGTACGCCTCCGCCCTGGCGCCGTCACGGCTGGCGTAGCTCGGCGCGATGTCGTCCGCGAGCCGCCGCAGGTGTCCGCTGTGGACCCCCGTGATGAAGCCGCAACCGAGAAACGCGAGGTGGACGGGCGTCGGCACGGCGCCATTATCCGGTACCCGCCAATCCGGACGAGGCAACCGCGCTCCACCCGGTCCGGGAACGAACCGCCGGCATCGGCGATCCGTGCGGACACCTGTCCTGCCGGGTGGACACCCAGGTCGCCGATGCGTGACACCTGGACCGCCGCCGCGCCCGCGCGGCGCCCGCGCAGTGCCCGTCACCGGCATTGTTTCGGAAATCGATTCCCGGAACGGCCCTTGCATTCCAGATGCCAGCGTCCTGCCCTCGTCGCTTGGAGGTCGAGATGAAAACAACGCGTCGTCTTTCCACCGTCATCCTGATGACTGCCGTCATCGGCGCCGGTGTCGCAGCGGTTCCGGCCGCGGCGGAGTCCCAGGAACGCCGCCCGTCCGCAAGACCCTCGGGGCGCGCGGCAGCGCGTCCGCCGGGCCCCGGAGCACGCCCGATCCGCGCCGTGATTCCGGCCCGCTCACCGTTCGTGGTCGGCCGCTTCTACCGCCCGTACGGTCTGTACGCCGGTTTCCACGATCCGTTCTTCGGACCGTATCCCTTCCCGTACGGCTATGCGCCGCATCTCTCCCCGTACTACGGCGGCTACGCCTACAGCAGCGCGGTCCGGCTCGAAGTCGAGCCGGAAGAGACGGAGGTCTACGTCGACGGGTACTACACGGGGATCGTCGACAGCTACGACGGGTTCCTGCAACGCCTGCGCCTGTCTCCCGGCGAGCACGAGATCGAGCTCTACCTGGACGGCTACGAGAGCATCCGGCAGACGCTCTACCTGGCGCCCGGCGAGACCTACCGGATCCGCCACGAGATGCAGCCGCTGCAGGACGGTGCACAGCAACCGCCGCGGCCCGAGCCGGTCGCGCCGCTGCCGACCGGCGGCAGTCAGGCGCCCGCCCCGCTGGTGCAGCCCGCCGGCGTCGAGGAGTTCGGGATGCTGGTGGTGCGCTTCCGCCCGCTCGATGCCGTTCTGACCGTCGACGGCGAGCGCTGGGTGGGACACGAGGGGCTCGGGGAGCTCGTCCTCGATCTGGGCGCCGGGATTCACGACCTGGAAGTCGCACGGGACGGTCACCGCACCTATCGCGCCGACGTGGAGGTGCTGCCGGGCGAGCAGACGGTCATCAACGTGAGTCTGCCCCGAACGGAGGAAGAGTAGATGCCGGGTCCGGGTGTAGAGATGGAGGAGACGCTGCGGTGCAGCGCGCGGATTGACGGCAAGAAACGGCGGGATGGTCGACAGGTGCGGCTGCGGCGGGCGCGGCGATGGCCTGGAGCCGTCTTCGCGATCCTGGCGTTGGTCGGATTACTCGGCGGCGTCACGGCGTCGGCGCAGGAGCCGGCGGCCGAGAGTCGCCTGACGGTCGAGAGGATTCGCAGCGGATTCATCGTCGCGCCGGACCTGAAGCTCACCAGCATCGACGGAGGCTCCGGGGCGTTGGCGGGACTCTACGGGGGATTCATCACGGACCGCCGGCTGCTCGTCGGCGCCGGCGCCTACTGGTTGACGGGCGAATCGGCCGGCGTCGACATGGCGTACGGCGGAGGCCTCGTCGAGTGGTTCGCGAACCCCGGCGGGCGGGTGGATTTCAGCCTGCGCAGCCTGTTCGGGTTCGGTCGGGCAACGCTCTCTTCGACGTTCGAGATACCCATCTTCCACCCTTTGCACGGCCATGCGGCCCGTCTGTCGTACAGCGGACCTCGCCACGGCCGGCACCGGGGCGGGTGGTCCCCCAAAGGCCACCGGGCGTGGAACGACAACTTCGAATGGCCGAGCTCGTTCACGTATCGCTACCGCGAGGACTTCCTGATTGCGGACCCGCAACTCTCCGTGCACCTGAACGTGACCGACTGGCTGCGGATCGGGGGCGGCGCCGGCTACCGCTTCGTCGGGCGTGCAGGCGCCGAGGGTGACCGGCTGCGGGGGTTCACCGCGAGCGCAGGCCTGCAGTTGGGCCCTCCGTAGGAGCGCGGGAGCCCGCGTGGACGAGCGCGGGCTCCCGACGCAAGGGGCCGCGGGCTACTGTTCCTGGCCGGCCTCCCGCTCCTCGACCCGGTGACCGCCGAGAATGCCTTCCATCGCGATGTTGCCTTCGTGGCACGCGAACTCGAACACGGGATCGTCGCTCTTCTTCAGCGCGATCAACGCGGTCCACGGGCGCGTCCAGTGGGTGGAATCGCTGAAGGTCAGCTCCCAATTCAGGGTGTCGGGCCCCACGCGGGTAAAGCGCTCCTCGAGGCGAAAGTGCTCGGCCGAGCCCATGAAGTTGCTCTTCTCCGAATAGTTCGTCGTCTCCACGACCAGCGTATCGCCCTCCCAACGCGCGCGGGAGTCACCCATCCACTGCCGGATCCGGTCATCCAGGTGCGGCTGTCCGCCGATCGGGATGATGCGGATGTCGTGGATCAGCTCCTTCAGGATCGCGAGGTGATCGGGCGTCTGCACGAACTGGAAGTAGCTGTTGTAGCCGGCCCGAATCCGGGGGACGCCGTAGGTTATGCACCGGTCGGAGTTGTTCCTGTCGGTATAGGAGTCAGCCGGATGGTCGCGTCGATACGCGCGCGCGGCGTCCGTTCGCGCCTGGGCGGCGTCGGTGAGCGGCGGCACGCGCCCGTCCGGCGGATCGACGATGAGGGAAGTGCGGTTCTCGAAGTCCCGATCGACCAGCCAGAACTGGTTGTAGTTGCCGGTTCCCGCATCGGACGAGCTGAAACCCTGCTCCTGCGCCAGCGCTGCATTGAACACGCTGTCCCCGAACGCCGCATCCGTCTCGCCGTTGAAGAGCTCGCGCGCGTGCTGCGTCAGCGCGGCGACCTCCTCGTCGCTCAACTCGTTGCGGTCAGCCAGCGACCCGGGCCGCTCCAGCGGGGTCGCGGCGTTGTTCGCCCACACCCCCTGGAGGTCGGGACGCCCGTCGGGCATCCGCGGCACGCTCCACTCCGCCCCGTCCGCCGACGCGGTCTGACCGGCCGCCGGCGCCGCGCCTATCAGAACAACACACATCGCCATCGCCAATACCACCCCATGGTGCTTCATCTCTTCCTCCATCATGGCAGGCGCCGGACGCCTGCAAGTTGGGCGTGAACTACATCGTCTCCCATGCGAATCATCAGGCGTGTCGCACTGCCTGCTGTCCAGCGAGCGCTCGCACGCGGTCACCGAGCCGACCGTCGAGCACACTCAACGCGAGTACCACTCGTAGAACGCGTCCCCCTCCGGAATCTTCCGCGTGACCTCGATGTCCATCGTGGCGCTTTCCCAGCGGGTGACCAGCGGCTCCTTGCGCAGATGGCCGTACATGAACTCTTCGGCGAACTCCTGGCAGCGGAACTCGAGGAGCTGCATGTTCGGTTCCATCCGGCGATAGAGGGGCATGGCGATCCGCCACGGACGCGTGAAGGTGTTCGGATCGTCGATCGTCACGGCGTAGTCGATGACGTTCGGCGTCACCAGCGTGAAGCGTTCCTCGAGGCGCAGCGCTGCGCTGTGGTGATTGCCGGCGCGGTCGAACCAGCCGTTGTCGTGGAAGTTGTCCACCGCGACCACCAGCGTGTCCCCCTCCCAGCGGCCGACCGAGTGGCCCATCCAGGTGAAGTCGGGCGGCAGCTCCACGTCGTCCATGTGAATCGTGCGGGCGGTCGCGCTGTAGGCGAACGCCATGTGAATCTTGTTCGTGCTCTGGGTGATTTCGAACGGGTACGGCATGTACATGGCGCGCGGAATGCCCGGGAGGTAACACCGAATCTCCGGATCCCGGTCGACCCAGTTCTCCGCGTTCTCCCGCTTCCGGGCCAGCCCCTCCGGCGTGTAGGGGATCCGCCCGTCACCCTGGACGACCCCGAGCGAACCCGGAACCGAAGCCACCACGCCGAGTGCGACGACCGGCGGCGCCGGCAGTCGGGCGTACTCGTAGGGATAGACGCCGGGCTGGGTGATCATCGCCGGCCGGGCGGCATGGGATTCCAGGTCCCAGTTGGCCTCGTTGTTGGCCTGCCAGATGCCGCTGAGATTCGGACGCCCTTCGATCCGCTCGGGACGCTCCGGCCGGCTGGTCTGGCCCGCAATCCGGCCGATGGACAACGTGAATGTCCCGCCCACGACCGCCGCCCCGAGGGCGACGGCGGTCAACGTACCGGCATGGCGATAACGCATGTCGACCTCCCGGGCCGCAGTCCCGCCGGAAGAGCGTCCGCGTGGCAAAGCGCAGTGTCGACAGTCGTTTACGCCACCGCGGAAGCCCTCGCGCGATAACCGACACGATATCATGGCCCCTCGCCTTGCGGAGATGCTCGAGAAGCCGCCGACCGCCCTGTTGGACCGCCCGCAGGCCGGTGCCGACGGCAGCGTCGTTCGGTCCCCGGCGAACCACGGACCCGCGCCGGCCGTGAACGACAGCGACCCGCCAACCTACGCAGAGCCGCGTCGAAGGGCTGGCGGCGGCTTCGCGTTCGGAGTAGTCTGAGGTTCGACGAGCCAAACCTGGTCGGAGTGGGAGGCGCCAAATGCGCGTGCGAGAGTACGTTCGGCTGGCGAGCACGGTCCTGGCGGTGTCTTTCGGGTTGTCGGCAGTGATCGGGATTGCCCTCCTGGGACAGACGGCGTCCCGGTCCGAACCGTCACCGCGCACTCCCTGGGGCGAGCCCGACCTCCAGGGGATCTGGACCGAAGAGTTCGACATCCCGCTCCAGCGGGCGGAGCGCTACGGGAACCGCGAGCTCCTGACGGACGAGGAGTACGCCGAGATCGACCAGCGCCGCGCCGCGGCCCTCGACAACCAGCAGCAGGCGGATGGCGACCGCAGGAATGCGCGCGGCAGCGAGCGGGACGTCGCCGGCGCGTACAGCGATGCGTTCCTGTCGTTCAAGCACATGGGCCGGCGCACGTCCCTGATCGTCGACCCGCCGAACGGCCGCATTCCTCCTCTGACCGAGGAGGCCCGGGCGCGGGCCGCGGCGGAGCGCGAGTTTCGCCTCGAGCTGCTCCGCTCCACCGAGACCTGCCGGAACGAGCTCGCGCCATGCGCCGGGGGCACATATGACCCGACCCCTTCACCCCGCCGGTCGGAGCCGCCTCCCCGGTACAACACGACCCGGATGAATCGACACGACCATCCCGAGGACGGGGCGCTCGGGGACCGCTGCATGGCCGGGCAGATTCCCGAGTTCGGCACGGCGTTCGGCGGCAGTTTCCGGCGCATCGTGCAGACCCCCGGCGGGATCTCCATCTTCTACGACGTCGGCCAGGGGCAGGGCTTCCAGCGCAACATCGTCATGAACGGCAGCCCGCACCTCCCCGACCATATTCGCCAGTGGTGGGGCGACTCGCGCGGCCACTGGGAAGGGGACACGCTGGTCGTCGACGTCACCAATTTCAGCCCGCAACGGGACTTCCGCGGATCCCGCGAGAACCTGCATCTGGTCGAGCGCTGGACGCGAACCGGCCCGGACACGCTGGAGTACGAGGTGACCATCGAGGACCCGACCGTCTGGGTCAGCCCCTGGACGGTGCGGCAGGAGTTCCGCAAGCAGAGCGACGAGCTGAACCGCATCTACTACGAGCCGCGGTGTCACGAGGGCAACTACGGCTTTCCGGCGCTGCTCCGCGCGGCGCGCATCGCGGACCAGCGGTACGAGGAAGGAACGGGACCGCACCCGGCGACCTTCGACAACGCCTCGGGAGCGGGGATCGAACGATTCCTGGGTGTCCCCTAGCCGCCAGCGGCTCCGGTTGTTTCCCGGCGGTTGCCCTCATCGCTCCCGAGGCGTGAGGCCGGGTCGGAAGGCAGATGCCCGAACGGCCCAGCAACGAAGGTCTACCGCGGATGTCGGCCGCGCCGCGTTGGTCGCACCGGGATCCGGTGGAAGGCGGCAATCCGTTTCCCGCGGGTGATCTCCGTCACACGCGTTGGGAAGAGGCGACTGCCCACGCGAGGGCCGCGCTCCGGCGCTACGACGACGAGTCCGCCGCCGCCAGCGCGGATGCTCCGACTTCAGAGTCGTACGCACATCGTTGGCTCGACCTCGCCACGATGCGGTTCGACACCTGGGCGCGGCGGGGACTTGCGGCCGTGGACAATACGCTCGCGCGACGGGAGTATGCAGCGTGGCTCAAGACCTACGTCGCCAACTGGCGCGTCTACGTCGCGGAGACCTGCCCGCACGTCGCCGGCGACGTGCGGGCAGAACTCGCCTCGCGCCTCCAGGCTCGGGCCGAACACTGGGTCGATGAGGCCCGTCACCTGCTCCACAACGGGTTGCGGTAACTGGCCGTCACACCGCTCGCTGGCGTCTCACGATCGGCGCCAGCGCCCGAAGCGCCCGATTGACGGCGACACTCGTCAGGAGACACGTCGAGGACGTCCGGCGAGATGGCGACCACATCGGCTCCCTCCTCATATCGGCGAGCGGTCACCCCGCGCCTACCACCCGAGAAGTCGTACTCGGGTCGTATCGTGTCCTTCATCCGCGAACCCGCATCCCGCCTGTCGTCCTCATGGCTCAGGTAGACATCCGATGCGCGCCATCAGTTCAGCCCGCGGCGCATCAGCAGCGGACGCACGTCCGGGTCCGCGCCCCTGAAGTCGCGGAACAGCGTCATCGCGTCGACGCTGCCGCCCCTCGACAGCAGGGTCCGCCGGAAGTGGTCGCCGTTGTCGCGCAGCAGGCCGCCGTTCTCCTTGAACCACTCGACGGAGTCGGCGTCGAGCACCTCGCTCCAGATGTAGGAGTAGTAGCCGGCCGAGTAGCCGCTGCTCCAGATGTGCGAGAAGTAGGTGCTGCGGTAGCGCGGCGGCACGGCGTCGAGCGCCACGCCGGAGGCCTCGAGCGCATCCGCCTCGAACGCCTCGACATCGGCCGCGGCCGGGACCTCGTCGGCCGTGATCTGGTGCCACGCCTGGTCGAGCAGCGACGCGGCGAGGTACTCGGTGGTGGCGAAGCCCTGGTTGAACTGCTGCGTCGCCAGCACCCGCTCCAGCAGGTCGGCCGGCATCGGCTCGCCGGTCTCGTAATGGACCGCGTAGTTCTCCAGGACCTCCGGCCAGGTGGCCCACATCTCGTTGACCTGCGACGGATACTCGACGAAGTCGCGCGGCACCGCGGTTCCGGCGAAATAGGGGTACTCCACGTTCGAGAAGAAGCCGTGCAGGGCGTGGCCGAACTCGTGGAACGCCGTGGTCACCTCGTCGAAGGTCAGCAGCGTCGGCTCGCCGGCCGGCGGTTTCGGCACGTTGAGGTGGTTGCCCACCACCGGCAAGGTACCGAGCATGTGCGACTGCGAGACGTAGGCGTTCATCCAGGCCCCGCCGCGCTTGGACGGCCGGGCGTAGAAGTCTCCCAGGAACAGCCCCAGCGGCTCGCCGTCGACGTCGAACACCTCCCAGACGCGCACGTCGGGGTGGTAAACCGGCAGTTCCGGCCGCTCCTCGAAGGTCAGTCCGTAGAGCCGGGTGGCGGCGAAGAAGACGCCGTCCTCGAGGACGTTGTTCATCTCGAAGTAGGGGCGGAGCTGCGACGCGTCGAACGCGTAGCGGTCGGCCCGCACCTTCTCGGTGTAGTAGGACCAGTCCCAGGCGGCCAACTCCAGGTCGGCGCCTTCCGCGTTGGCCATCGCCTGCAGATCGGCCGCCTCCCGCTCGGCGTTCGCCACCGCCGGCGGGGCCAGGCTCGCGAGCCGCTCGTTGACCGCCTCGACGGTCTGCGCGGTCTGCCGCTCGAGAATGTAGGCGGCGTGGTTCGGGTAGCCGAGCATCGCGGCCCGCTCGGCCCGCAGCCGCGCCATCGTGGTGATCACCTCGCGGTTGTCGTACTCGCCGCCCTGGCTGCCGCGGGCCAGAGACTCCCGGGCGATGCGCTCGCGCAGGTCGCGGTTTTCCAGCGACGCCAGCGCCGGCTGGCCGCTGGTGTTGAGCAGGGGGATGACGTACCGGTTCTCCAGGCCGCGCGCGGCGGCGGCGGCGGCCGCGGATGCGATCTCGTTCTCCGACAGGCCGGCCAGCTCCTCCTCGGTCTCCACCACCACCGCCGAGGCGTTGACCTCGTCCAGCACGTTCTGCGTGAAGCGGCTCCCCAACGCCGCGAGCTCCGCGTTGATCTCCTGCATCCGCTCCTTCTGCGACTCGGAGAGCCGCGCGCCGGCCCGCACGAAGTCGACGTAGTACTGCTCGACGAGCCGCCGCGCCTCGTCGTCGAGCCCCAGCGTCTCGCGCTGGTCGTAGAGGGCCTGCACCCGCGCGAACAGGTCCGCGTTCAGCAACATCGCGTCGGTGTGCGCGGCCAGCCGCGGCGCCATCTCGTTACGGGTCGCGTTGATGGCGTCGTTCGTATGTGCGCTGGCGAGGCTGAAGAACGTCCGGGCGACGCGATCGAGCGTCCGGCCGGAGCGTTCCAGCGGGATGATCGTGTTCTCGAAGGTCGGCGGCTCCGATTGGGCGGCAATGGCCTCGATCTCTTCGATCTGCTCGGCCATCCCGCGCTCGAACGCCGGACTGTAGTGCGCATTGTCGATCCGGTCGAAGGGCGGCAACCGGTACGGCAGCGTACTCTCGGTGAAGAACGGATTCTCGGTCATCTCCTGCTGCCCGGCGGCTTCGATCGCGCCGCCATCGAACGGGACGCCGGAGCCGAGCATCAGCGCCACGACCGCCGCCGCCAATCCCAGGGACTTGCCTCTCATGCCAACACCCTCCCGACAGAAAACTGTTCCGCAACCGTCAACGATAGCAGCTTTGGGGCCAACCCGCGGCGGCGGGAGATGCCGTGAGATAATGCAGGTGTGACCGTTTCGTCGGGGCGCTCCGCCCCATGAGGGCGCCCGCCGGCATCGGCGTCGCCAACCCCCTCCGCCGCAACATCGCGATCATCGCCCACGTGGACCACGGCAAGACCACGCTGGTCGACGCCATGCTGCACCAGAGCGGCGTGTTCCGCGAGCACGAACGGGTGGAGGAGCGCGCCCTCGACAACATCGACCTCGAGCGCGAGCGCGGCATCACGATCATGGCCAAGAACACGGCCATCCGCTATCGCGACCTGATCATCAACATCGTCGACACGCCGGGCCACGCCGACTTCGGCGGCGAGGTCGAACGCACCCTGACCATGGTCGACGGCGTGCTGCTGCTCGTCGACGCGTCCGAGGGTCCCCTGCCCCAGACCCGCTTCGTGCTGCGCAAGGCGCTCGAGCAGGGTCTGCCGCCGGTCGTAGTCATCAACAAGATGGACCGGCCGGACGCGCGGCCGGCCGAGGTGCTCGACGAGATCTACGACCTGTTCATCGACCTCGACGCGAGCGAGGAGCAGATCGAGTTCCCGGTGTTGTACGCCAACGCCAGGGCGGGTACGGCCAGTACCGAGCCCGCCGAGCCGGGACGCGACCTGCGGCCCCTGCTCGACGCCATCGCCGAGCGGATGCCGCCGCCGGCCGGCGATCCCGACACCTCGCTGCAGGTGCTGGTGGCCAACCTGGACGCGAGCGATTACCTGGGCCGGATTGCCATCGGCCGCATCGTCAACGGCCGGGTGGCGACGGGCGACGAGATAGCGGTCTCGAAGCTGGACGGCGCAGTCGCGCGGACCCGCGTCACGAAGCTCTACGTCTTCAACGGCCTGGAACGGATGGAGGTCGCGCAGGCGGCGGCGGGCGACGTCATCTGCCTGGCCGGAATCGACGACATCACCATCGGGGAGACCATCACCAGCCCGGACGACCCGCGGCCGATTCCCCCGATGCACGTCGACGAGCCCACGGTCTCGATGGTCTTCGGCGTGAACACCTCGCCCATGTCGGGGCGTGACGGCCGGTACGTCACCTCGCGCAATCTCCGCGACCGTCTGGCGCGGGAGCTGGTCGGCAACGTCTCGATCCGGGTCGAGGACACCGACTCGCCGGAGCAGTTGAAGGTGATCGGCCGCGGCGAGCTGCAGTTGTCGATCCTCATCGAGATGATGCGCCGCGAGGGCTACGAGCTGCAGGTCTCGCGGCCCCGGATCGTCACCCGCAAGAGGAAGGGCCGCACCGAGGAGCCGGTCGAGGAACTGGTCATCGACGTGGCCGAGGACTACCAGGGGGTCGTCATCGCGCAGCTCGGCAACCGCAAGGCCACGATGACCCGGATGGTGAACCACGGCAGCGGCCGGATCCGGCTGGAGTTCCGGATTCCGACGCGCGGGCTCATCGGCTTCCGCTCGCAGTTCCTCACCGACACGCGCGGCACCGGCATCATGAACCACCTGTTCGCCGGCTGGGAGCCGTGGAACGGCCCGATTCCCGGCCGCCCCTCCGGGGCGCTGGTGGCCGACCGCGCCGGCAAGGCGACCGCCTACGCGATCTACAACCTGCAGGAGCGCGGCGAGATCTTCCTCGACGCCGGCACGCCGGTCTACGAAGGGATGATCATCGGCGAGAACGCGCGGCCGGCCGACCTCGACGTCAACGTGACGAAGGAGAAGAAGCTCACCAACATGCGCTCTTCCACCGCCGAGGAGGCCATCCGCCTCGTCCCGCCGCGGCTGCTGAACCTGGAGCAGGCGATCGAGTTCATCAACGACGACGAGCTGGTGGAGATCACGCCCGGCAGCATCCGGCTGCGCAAGGAGGTCCTGGCCACGAACATGCGGCCGAAGAAGGAGCCGTAGCGCGGCAATCGGAGGCCGCAGCGCCGCCCTGTGGTTGCGTTCGGCGATGATTGTCGGGCTACGATCCCGCCATGACGCAGGACACGCCGGAAGTCATCGAGTTGCGGGCCGGTTCGACGCGCCTCGCCGTGGCGCCGGAAGTCGGCGGCTCCATCACCCGTTACGCATCGGAGCGCGGCGGAACCACCATCGAGTGGATGCGCCCCTCGCCGGCCGACGCCATCGCCAACCGCTCGGCCGGCGGCACGTCGAGCTTCCCGATGGTGCCGTTCTCGAACCGCATCCGCAACGCCGCGTTTGGCTTCCAGGGGCGGACCATCCAGCTCCCGCAGAACTTCCGGCCCGAACCGCATGCCATCCACGGGCACGCCTGGCGCGAGCCGTGGGCCGTCCTCTCGCAGTCGGACGCGACCCTGACGCTGGAGTACCGTCACCCGGCCGACGCGTGGCCCTGGACCTACACGGCGCAGCAGGCGTTCGATCTCACCGAAGAACGCCTCCGCGTCCGGTTCACGGTGACCAACGAGGCGTCGGCGCCGATGCCGGTCGGCTTCGGCCTCCATCCCTACTTCGTCCGCACGCCCCGCGCTACCGTGCGCGCCGACGTCGGCCAGATGTGGCAGGCCGACGCCGGCCTCATGCCGGTCAACCTCGTGCCGCCGCCCCCGCAACTCCTGCTCGACGGCGCCGGCCTGAACCCGGACGCCACCCCGCTCGACAACAACTTCGTCGGCTTCGGCGGGCGGGCGATCATCGCCTGGCCCGAGTGGAACGCCCGGCTGCGGATCGATGCCGACCCGGCCTATGCCTGCCTGGTCGTCTACACGCCGGCGGGCCAGGACTTCTTCTGCGTGGAGCCGGCAACCAACTGTATCGACGGCTTCAACCTGGCCGACGCCGGCCGAACGGACACCGGCATCATCGTGCTGGCGCCGGGCGAGACCGCCGCCGGGGATGTGACGTTCACGCCGGAGTTGGCGTGACCAGCCGAATACCGGTTCCTGCATCCGACACACCCATCACGCCACCACCGAGTCCTGCCCTGCCTGCACGCAAAGACATCGCCAGGCCCTGGTTCGCCATCGGCTGGTTCCTGATCTGGGGTCTGTTCCAGACGTTCGCCGTCGTATCGGTGCTCGACGGCACCTGGGAGCGCCCGGCGGCGTTCCCGGCCGGGGTCTACGAGACGCTGATCTGGCCGGACATGTTCTTCGTTCCCCTCTACGTGGCGACGGCCGCCCTGCTCTGGAGGCGGCACTGGCTCGGGAACGTGCTCGCGTTCGTGGCCGGCGGCGGCATCATCTACGTGATGATCTACCTGCTGGCGCTGTCGGGACTCTCCGGGGCCGTCAACGTCGTCGCGGACGGCCTGTTCCTCGTCTTCACGCTCGTGTCGCTGTGGCAGGTCGGGGTTCGAGCCCGCCGGCGCGCCGCGGGCTGAATGCCGCCTCGCCTTGCCGCGCCGCGCGCTGATGGCCGCCTCAGCCTTGTTGCGCCGCGCCCGGCCGTGCATTTGCAGATCGCTTTCAACCCTGAATGGCAGCGCGTCGACCGACTGTTCGGGGATGCTCCCCTCGAGCATTGACAAATAGTTTTGTCAATGGTTCAATGGCCGCGCATGCTCGACGTCGAGGTCATCGATGATCCGGCCGCCGCGATGACGACCCTGGACCCGAAGCGGGCCCGCTTGCTGGCGGAGATGGCCGAGCCGATCTCGGCCGCGACGCTGGCCGCCCGGGTCGGCCTGGCCCGGCAGAAGGTCAACTACCACCTGCGCGCGCTGGAAAGGCACGGCCTGGTGGAGGAGGCGGAACGGCGCAGGTGGGGAGGACTGACCGAGCGCCTGCTGGTAGCCAGGGCGGCCTCGTATGTCGTCTCGCCGGCGGCGCTGGGCCCGATCGCGAGCGACCCGGCCCGAACGCGCGATCGGCTGTCCGCCGGCTACCTGATCGCGTTGGGGGCACGAATCGTCCAGGAAACGAGCCAGCTCCTGCGGCGGTCGCGAGAGGCCGGGAAGCGCCTGGCGACGCTGTCTATCGACACCGAGATCCGTTTCCGTTCCGCGGCCGAGCGCGCCGCGTGCAGTCGGGAGCTCGCCGCGACGGTGGCCCGGCTCGTCGCGCGCTACCACGACGAGACGGCGCCGGGGGGCCGCCGGCATCGCCTGGTGGTCGTCGCGCATGCCAGACCGGCCACGCCGAAACCAACCACCGAGGAGACACCATGACCGTGAAACGCAGCGCGTCCGGCCGCCGGTCCATCGAGCTCGAAGTGGAGGTCCCGGGCACGCCCGAGGAGGTCTGGCAGGCGATCGCCACCGGACCCGGCATCTCCGCCTGGTTCTTTCCGGCGGAGGTGGAAGAGCGCCCCGGAGGACGCATCGTCTGGCACATGGAGCCGGGCGTGGACGCCCCGGGCACGGTCACTGCCTGGGAACCGCCGCGCCGGTTGGGCATCGAAGAACCGCCAGATTGGCGACCGGGAGCCGCGGCGCTCGCCACCGAGTGGACGATCGAGCCGCGCGCCGGCGGCACCTGCGTGGTGCGTCTCGTCCACAGCCTCTTCGCCGACACCGGCGACTGGGACGACGAGCTCGAGGGCATCGAGGCCAACTGGCCCTGCTTCTTCGGTATCCTGCAGCTTTACCTCAAGCACTTCCGCGGGCAGTCCGCCGCGATCATCCGCGTGACGGGAACCGCCTCGGGGACCGCGCGCGACGCGTGGAGGGCGTTGCTCGATGCGCTCGGTCTCGCCGGCGCCGCCGAGGGGCAATCCTGGCGCACGCCGTCCGACGGCGCGCCGCCGCTGTCCGGGGCCGTCGAGCGCATCGTGGAGGGGACGTCGCCGCACGCGCTGCTCCGGCTCGACCACCCGCTGCCCGGCATCGCAGCACCCACCGTGTACACGATGGACGACCAGGTGATGACGTCGTTCGGCATCCATCTGTACGGCGACGCGGCGGCCGCCGTCGCTGCTAGTGAGGAGCCGGCGTGGCAGGCGTGGATGAAGCGGCGGTTCCCGGCGCCGGAACAGAGGGACACGACCTGACGATCGGACGCGATAAACCCTGAGATCGAGAAACGCGGTGGGGCGGCTCCCGCCGGGTCGCAGGGGGCCCGGGCACGAACGCCGACGGCGACGGCACCGCCTACGATCCGCCGCGCCGGGAGCTACCTTCCGCGACTGGTCTCGCGCAATCGCCGAATCTGCCGCACCGCCGCGTCGATCTGCAGCTCCATGATCTGCTCGCCGTACTCGGCGGTCGCGCGTGTCGGGTTCCCGGACACGCCGCTGCCGTCGCCGCGCGTGCCGGGCGCCATCTGGTCGATGCGCAGCAGTGACGGCTCGAGGAACAGCAGGGTCGACGTGTCGTGCATGCCGGCGTGCGAGCCGACGTCCTCCTCGCGCTCGCCCTGCGCGACGAGCCACTCGTCTCCCGGCCCCGGGTAGTAGTCGGTCAGGTGGTGCACGCGCGCCGATGCGCCCGCCCACTCTGCGTTGAGCCGCTCGGCCACCGCCGCCTGCGACGCCTGGTTGCCGCCGCTGTCTCCCATCAGCGCGATGTCGACGAACCCGTGCTGCCGGAGGCTGCGCGCCGCGTACTCCAGGACCTGCTCGAACACCTCGGGCGGCGTCGTGATCGTGCCGGGAAAGCGCATGTGGCCGCTCGGCGGATCGACGTTCCCCTCGGGTACGTACGCCATCACCGGCGCCACCAGCGCGTCGCCCAGCCGCCGCGCCGCCTCGCCCGCCTTGTGCCGGACCAGGTAGTTGTGCTTGCCCAGCACCATGTGCGGCCCGTTCTGCTCGGTGCCGCCGGTCGGGATGATCACCGTCGTGACGCCTGCCGCGAGCTTGTCGCGCACTTCGGTCCAGGTGAGCTCTTCGAGGAACACCGTGTCGGGCGGCTGGGCCAGTGGGGTGACGGTCAGGCTGAGAATGGTCAGGCCGAGAATCAGAGCCGGTGCGAATCGCATGGATGTCTCCGTGATTGGGTGACGCTCGACTAGTCTACCGCTCGCCCGCTCGATCGGCTCGCTGCCGGCTCGTCTTCCATGCCGCATCACCCGTCGTGCTACATGAATTTCCCTCCCCATGACGCCAGAAACCTTATGATCAACGCGTGACCGCCGTGCTCGCTGCCTGGATCGGCCAGACGGATCTGGACTGCGCGAACGGCAGAAGGCCCGGCCCCGGTCCCATCGGCAGCGTGGTAGCCGCCCGTTCCTTCGACGCACTCGTGTTGCTGTCGAACTACGAACCGCCGCAGAACCGCGCGTTCGTGGACTGGCTGGCCGAGATGGACGCACCCCCCGTCCATCTGAGACCGGAGCCGCTGGACGACCCGACCGACTATGGGGCCATCCACGCCGCCGCGGCTCGCGCGCTGGAGTATGCTCGCGAGACGTTTGCCCCGCAAGTCGATCTGTCCATCCACGTCAGCCCCGGCACCCCGGCCATGCAGGCAATCTGGGTGCTGCTCGCCAAGACCCGCTACCCCGCCGAGCTGATCCAGTCGCACGAGAAGACCGGCGTCCGGACCGTCTCCGTGCCGTTCGACATCGCAGCGGAGTACGTGCCGGCGCTGCTGCGCGAGACCGACGACAAGCTGACCCGCCTGACCGCCGGGCTGCCGCCCGAGTCGCCGGCGTTCGACCGGATCATCGGTCGCAGCCCGGCGCTGGGCCGCGCCCGCACGCGCGCCCGGCGCATCGCTCCGCACGACGTCACCGTGCTCATCGAAGGCGAGTCCGGCACCGGCAAGGAACTGTTCGCACGCGCGATTCACGCCGAGAGCCGCCGCCGCGGCGGACCGTTCGAGGAGGTCAACTGCGGCGCGCTGCCGGAGGGACTCGTCGAATCGCTGCTCTTCGGCCATGCCCGCGGCGCGTTCTCCGGCGCCGTTCGCCCGCACGCCGGTCACTTCGAAGCCGCCGGTGGCGGAACCCTCTTCCTGGACGAGATCGGGGAGCTCCCGCTGCCCGCGCAGGTCAAGATGCTCCGCGCGCTGCAGGAGAAGACCGTCCGGCGGCTCGGATCGGACAAGTCGATTGCCGTCGATGTCCGGATCATCGCCGCCACGAACCGTGACCTGCGGGCCGAGGTAGCGGCAGGTCGTTTCCGGGAGGATCTCTACTACCGCATCGCAACCGGCATCGTTCGACTCCCGCCGCTCCGCGAGCGCCAGGGAGACCTGACGCCGCTCATCGACCACTTCCTCGCTGCCGCGAACCGCAAGTTCGCCGATCAGCCTGGCGTCGAGCAGAAGACTCTTTCTCCCCCGGCAAGGAACCTTCTGTTGCGGCACCCCTGGCCCGGCAACGTGCGGGAACTCCAGGCGACCATCGACCGGCTGGCACTGTGGGCGCCCGGCGCGGCGGTCACCGCCGACGACGTCCGGGAAGAGCTGCTCAGGACGGTTCAGGACGAACGGGGCAACCTGCTCGGCCGGCCGCTGGGCAACGGGCTGGAGCTGCCGACCCTGGTTGCCGATCTCGCCCGCCACTACCTCGAACGCGCGCTGGCCGAAGCCGACGGCAACAAGACCCGGGCGGCCGAGCTCGTCGGCCTGCCGAGCTACCAGACGCTCACGAACTGGATGAAGCGGTACGATGTGACGCTTCCGGGCAGGGCGCGCCGCTGATGATGGCACGCTCGTTGCTTACTCGTTGGGACGAGATGGCGGACAAGACCATGCCGGAAGAACGCAATGGACGCCCGGACACGGATGCCCCGGCTGCCGCCGGCGCGAGCGGCGACGCCTCCGTCGCCCGGACCTCCGATTCGGCAGTCGCCGCGTCGCAGGACGGAAACGAGCGTGTCGACGTGTCCGCGCCTCCCTTGGCGAAGGCGGCGGCCCCGCTGATCACCGCCGTCGAGATCGAGAACTTCAAGGGCATCGGACGCCCGATGCGGGTCGAGTTCCGGCCGATCACCCTGCTGTTCGGCAACAACAGCGCCGGCAAGAGCACCGTGCTCCACGCGCTCTGCTACGCGCACGAGATCCTGAGCCATCGCAACGTCGACGTTCACGAGACCGATATTGGAGGCGACCGGATCGACCTGGGCGGATTCCGCAACCTCGTCCACGCGCACGATCCCGCTCGGCCCGTGCGGCTCCGTTTCGACTTGAACCTCGAAGACTGGCGCATTCCCCAGGGGCTGGACGAAAAGCTCGCATCACCACTGGACGTGCGGAGCGGAAACGCCGACGGGTCAATGTTCCAAGGGTCCGAGAGACCCAGCTCCGGATGGATTGAGCTCCAGGCCAAGCTGACAGACGACGAGCAACCGGTGCTCTCCAGCTACGAGATCGGCGTCAACGACGCACGCGTCGGGCGTCTCCTCCCACGACAGCCGACCGGCGTGTCCCTGGAGTTCGACCCGACGCACCCCCTGCTCGAACGGAGTCTGCGACCTAGGAGTCTGCGCCGTAGAACGGCGTAGACTTTCTAGTCAGGCCCGGTTGGGC
>VXME01000089.1 GCA_009861545.1 Acidobacteriota bacterium
GGCCCCCTCAGTGAGGGAGGGGGCACTCCTGATGGGAGCGGCGCCCCTCATCTGAACGGTGCTACAATCACCTGATCCGTATCGGGCTCGGAAGGACGCCCCACGACCTATGGCGATGTATCAGGAAGGACCGTGCTTTACGGTCGGCGTGTTTCAGGACGCGGCGTGGGCATCGCGCGGGCTTTCCGCGCTGGCCGGGGAGGGCTTTCCGCCGGAGGCGCTCTCGATTCTGGCGAAGCAGGCGCCGGACGTAACCGACTTGATGGAGAAGACCTTCGGTGTAGGTGCGGAACAGTCGCTCGTGGAGGTTTCGGGACTCGGCCCCGCGGTGGCCCACGGCACTCTCGTGGAGACGCTGCAGGGCGCCGACGACGCGCTCGGCGCGAGCGGCGTGGCGGCCACCATGCGCCGGGCGGGGTTCCAGGCGCACGACGGGTTCATCTTCGAGACGCTCACCGCGCGCGGCGGCGTTCTGATCGCCGTGGCCGGCGAGACCCGAGCCGCCGATGCGCTGGCGCTGATGCACGCCTACGGCGGCGGCAACGCAGCCATCGGCGCGTGGGTTGGGCGGGTCTGATCTCGCACCGGCCGTGCCCTTCGCCTGCACGGGAGCGGCCGGAGCCGGCTCGCGAAGGCACAGCCGTGTCCCGGCGGTTGCCCATTTGCGGCAGGTTGGGCAAAATGGGTTGAGGAGGCGCGCCCTTGGGCCAGGGTCTCGGTCTCGGTCAGATTCGGTTTCCATCCTCGCACACGTCGTACACCCCGCCTGACAGACGACGTCGCCGGTCATCCGTCGTGCCAGCGGCCGGCCCTCTCCGCCTGAAGGCCGCTCGCAAGCCCGGCGCCGACACCACGGCCGGCGTTCGGGCTGCCGACGGGACGCTCTCGATACTGCCGGACGACGTCGCGCCGGCGGACGCGCCTTTCCTGCTGCGGGCCAGCCAGCAGCGCGTGGGCGGCTCGGTAGCGGCATCGCTCACCAGCCACGCGGTCGGGCTGGGAATCGCGGCCCTCGTGCTGAGCCTGGCGCCGGAGCGCGTGTACGAGTTCGTGGAGCAACCCAACTTCGCCGGCATCGTGTGGATTCCCGAGGACGGTCCGGGCGGCGGTGGCGGCGGGGGCGGCAACGAGTCCCTGGAGATGCCGCGGCTGGCCGAGATCGAGGGGCCGGACGAGACCGCATTGAGCGTGCCCGTCGCCGAGCCGATCCCGGTCGAGCCGGAGCCGGAACCCGAGCCGGAACCCGAGCCCGAGCCGATCGAGACGCAGGAGCTCTCGATTCCCGCCGTGCCGATGGCCAGCGCGCCCGAGACGACGCCGGGCGTGCTCGAGGGACTCACCGCCGACTCCGAATCCTCGCAGGGCAGCGGCACCGGCGGCGGGGCGGGGAGCGGCGAGGGCGGCGGCGCCGGGCCGGGGCAGGGCGACGGGCTCGGTCCGGGCGAAGGCGGCGGCACCGGCGGGGGCGTCTACCGTCCGGGAACCGCGGGCCTCGTCATTCCGCGCCTGTTGCGGGATGTGAGGCCGGAGTACACGGCCGAGGCGATGCGGGCGCGGATTCAGGGGACCGTCTGGCTGGACGTCGTCGTCCTGCCCACCGGCGAGGTCGGCGACGTCACGGTCAGCAAGTCTCTGGACCAGGTGTTCGGCCTCGACGATCAGGCGATCGCGGCCGCGAAGCAGTGGCTGTTCGCGCCCGGGATGCGCTTCGGCGAGCCGGTCGCGGTGCTCGTCAGCCTGGAGCTTTTCTTCAACCTGCGCTGATGAGCGGCGCGGCGTCGACCCTGGCACTCGGGCGGGTCGGTTGACAGCCGCGCGAGGCGGGCGAATCCCCGGACCCGCGGGCTATCGTCAGCAGGCGAGACGCTCCGTCGTCGGCAGAGAAAGAGAAACGCCCGGACAGGCGCGCAGCCTGCCCGGGCGCTTCGAGAGATCCGACGGGATTGGCGCGAGCTCCTAGTACATCCCGCCCATGCCGCCACCGTGGGGGCCCATGCCGCCGCCGGCCGGCTCCTTCTTCTCCTCGGGAATCTCGGAGACCAGCGCCTCGGTCGTCAGCAGCAGCGAGGCAATCGAGCCGGAATTCTGGAGCGCGGTCCGCACGACCTTCGTCGGGTCGATGACACCCGCCGACACCAGGTTCTCGTACTTCTCGTTCTGGGCGTTGAAACCTTCCTGCTCGTCGCCCGCCTCGCGGACCTTCTGGACGACGATGGAGCCCTCGAACCCGGCGTTCTGGGAGATCCAGCGCATCGGCTCCTCGAGGGCCCGCCGGATGATGTTGACGCCGATCTGCTTGTCGCCGGCGAGATTGACGTCCTCGAGCGCACCGGAGGCGCGGAGCAGTGCGACGCCGCCGCCCGGGACGATGCCCTCCTCGACCGCCGCCTTCGTCGCGTGCATCGCGTCCTCGACGCGCGCCTTCTTCTCCTTCATCTCGGTCTCGGTCGCCGCGCCGACCTTGATGACCGCGACGCCGCCGACGAGCTTGGCCAGGCGTTCCTGCAGCTTCTCGCGGTCGTAGTCGGAGGTCGTCTCCTCGATCTGCGCACGGATCTGCTTGACGCGGCCCTCGATGGCGGCCTGTGTGCCGTCGCCCTCGACGATGGTCGTGTTGTCCTTGTCGATGGTGACCTTCTTGGCCTTGCCGAGGTCCTCGACGCGGATGTTCTCGAGCTTCAGTCCGAGGTCCTCGGTGATCGCCTTGCCGTTGGTCAGGATGGCGATGTCCTCGAGCATGGCCTTGCGGCGGTCGCCGAAGCCGGGGGCCTTGACCGCGGCGCCCTGCAGCGTGCCGCGCAGCTTGTTGACGACGAGGGTCGCGAGCGCCTCGCCCTCGATGTCCTCGGCGATGATGAGCAGCGGCCGGCTCAGGCGCGCCACCTGCTCGAGGAGCGGCAGCAGGTCCTTCATCGAGCTGATCTTCTTCTCGTGGATGAGGATGATCGGGTTCTCGAGGACGCACTCCATCCGCTCGGCGTCGGTCACGAAGTACGGCGAGAGGTAGCCGCGGTCGAACTGCATGCCCTCGACGACCTCGAGCGAGGTCTCGAGGGTGCGGGCCTCCTCCACGGTGATGACGCCGTCCTTGCCGACCTTGTCCATCGCCTCCGCGATGATGGTGCCGATCGTCGCGTCGTTGTTGGCCGAGATGGTGCCGACCTGCGCGATCATGTTGCCGCTGACGCTCTTCGACATCGCCCGCAGCTTGCCGACGACGGTGTCCACCGCGGTCTCGATGCCGCGCTTGATCTCCATCGGGTTCGCGCCGGCCACGACGTTCTTGGCGCCCTCGCGGTAGATGGCCTGGGCGAGCACGGTCGCCGTCGTGGTGCCGTCACCGGCGATGTCCGAGGTCTTGCTCGCGACCTCGCGGACCATCTGCGCGCCCATGTTCTCGAGCGGGTCCTTCAGGTCGATTTCCTTGGCGACGGTGACGCCGTCCTTGGTGATGGTGGGCGAGCCGAACTTCTTGTCGAGGACAACGTTGCGGCCCTTCGGGCCGAGGGTGACCTTGACGGCGTTGGCGAGCTGGTTCACGCCCTCGATGATCTTCTGCCGCGATTCCTGTCCGTAGACGATCTGCTTGGCCATTCTTCTCGAACTCCAATCACTGAAATTGCGGTGGTCGCCGCTAGTCGGTTTCGATGACGCCGAGGATCTCGTCCTCGCGCATGATCAGGAACTCGTCGCCCTCCAGCTTGATCTCCTGGCCGGAGTACTTGCCGAACAGCACCGTGTCCCCCGCCTTGACGTCGAGCGGCGTCACCGTGCCGTCGTCCTTGATCTTGCCGTTGCCGACCGCGATCACCTTGCCCTGCTGCGGCTTCTCCTTCGCCGTATCCGGGATGATGATGCCGCCGACCTGCTGCTCGCCTTCCTCGATGCGCTCGACGATGATGCGGTCGTGAAGTGGTCGTACCTTGGCAGCCATGAACTGTGCTACTCCCTTCTCGAAAAGTTCGATCAATCGCACGAGTCGCTTCCCGTGCGACGCTGTGCCTGGTGGCGCTAGCAGTCCACCATCGAGACTGCTATTCTAATGACCGCACGGGAATCGCGTCAAGGCGGGGACAGGGAGCGGAGCCGCTTCAGCCGGTCCTCTTCAGACGGTGGGCGGCCATCTTGCGGCTCAGGGTGTTGCGGTGGATTCCCAGGAGGCTGGCGGCTCGACCGAGTCGGCCGTTCGACTTTTCCAGCGCGCGGCTGATGAATCGCTTCTCGATCTCGCTCTGCGCATCCTCGTAACGGATGCCCTTGGTCAACATCTCGTCCACCAGGCGGTCGAGTTCTTCGCGCACGCGTCGACTCCTGTCCTCAATCCTGGAGATCGCGGCCGGCCAGCAGGCGGTACGCCTCGACGTACTTCAGGCGCGTGTTCGAGACGACGTCGTCGGGCAGCGTCGGCCCGGGCGGTCTGCGGTCCCATGCGACGCGATCCAGGTAGTCGCGGACGTACTGCTTGTCGAAGCTCGGTTGCGGTCCGCCCGCCGTGTACCGCTCGGCGGGCCAGAACCGCGAAGAGTCCGGCGTCAGCACCTCGTCGATGAGGATGACCTCGTCTCCCGCGCCGGTGGAGGCGACACCGAACTCGAACTTGGTGTCCGCCACGATGATGCCGTGCTCCGCGGCGTGCGCCGCGCCGTGCTCGTACAGCGCCAGCGTCAGCGCCCGGAGTCGCGCCACCAGATCCGGACCGACGAGACGGCCGGCCTCGGCTTCGCTGATGTTGACGTCGTGGCCGGTTTCCGCCTTGGTGGCCGGCGTGAAGATGGGCTCCGGCAGGCGGTCGGACTCGCGCAGGCCGGCGGGTAGCCGGACGCCGCAGACCTGCCCGTCGCGCTGGTATTCCTTCCAGCCGGATCCGGACAGGTACCCGCGGGCGACGCACTCGATGGGGATGGGTTTCGTGCGGCGCACGAGCATCGAGCGTCCGGCAAGCAGATCGGCGTGCGCGCCCAACGATTCCGGATAGTCGCCGGGATCCGTCGAGATCAGATGGTTGCCCACGATGTCCCCGGTTCGCCCGAACCAGAACGCCGACAACTGGGTGAGCACCCGGCCCTTGTCCGGAACGGCCGAGCCGAGCACCACGTCGTAGGCCGAGATGCGGTCGGTGGCGACCATGAGCAGATGCTCGCCGACCTCGTACATGTCGCGGACCTTGCCGCGGCGGTGGACGGCGATGCCGTCGAGAGACGTTTCGAAGACGGAAGCGCTGGATGGCAACAGGAGACCCTCGTGCGGATGAAGAAGGGATATAGCTTAACGGGACCCTCGCGCGACGGCAAAACAAAATGTAGTACGGTCGGTTCCGCATGTGGAGACACGGCCGCACAATCGCCATCGGCTTGCTGGGCGTCGGCCTGATGGCGTTCGTGCTGCGCGGCGCGGACCTCGATCGCGTGGCGGACGCGGTCTTGAGTGCCCGGCTCGATCTGCTCGGGCTCGCCGTCCTGGCCATGATCGCGACCTATCTGGCGCGCGCGGTGCGCTGGTGCTACCTGCTCGAGCCGCTGGGACGGGTGCGCCTGGGGGTCGCTCTGCGGGCGACGGTGATGGGCTTCGCCGCGACGGCCATTCTGCCGGGGCGCGTCGGCGAGATCCTCCGGCCGTACGTGCTCGCCCGGCGCGAAGAACTCAGCGTGAGCGCGGCGATAGGGACGGTGGTGCTCGAGCGATTGCTGGACATCGTCGTGATCCTGGTGATCTTCGGCGTGTCGGTCGTCGCCTTCGTGCCGAGCCTCGGCGTGGAGGCGGGCGGGTTGCTGCCGGCGCTGTACGCCGGGGCGATCGGCGCGGGCGGATTGGCCCTCGGCACCCTGGTTCTGGCCTGCGCGGCGGCAACCAATCCCGAGGCGGTCGGTCGCGGAGTCGCGCGCGTGACGTCGATCCTGCCGGCCGGGCTCTCGCAGAGGCTCGGCCGGGTGTCGCACCGTTTCTCGGAAGGCCTCGGGGTGATGCGTCGGCCGGGACCCCTCGTGTGGGCGATGGCGTGGACGGTCTTCGTCTGGGTTTCGATCACCGCCGGAATCTGGCTGGTGTCGGTGGCTTTCGGCGTCGACATGCCGCCGTCCGGCGCCGGAATCCTGCTGGTACTGATCGTGCTCGGCGTCGCCGTGCCGACGCCGGCGGGAGTCGGCGGATACCATGCCGCCTTCCAGGTGGGGGCGACGACGCTCTTCGCCGCGGGCGCCGAGAGCGCGGTCGGAGCGGGACTGGTGGCGCACGCCATCTCCTTCGTGCCGGTCACGATTGCCGGCGTCGTCCTGATGGCCTGCGAGGGGGTGCATCTGACGAGCGTCAGCCGGTTGGCGGGGGCCGCGGCAGGCGGGACGGAGCCCGATGCGTACGGGGAGGACGAGCGTTGAAGTGTCCGTTCTGCGGTTGCCTCGACGATCGGGTCGTCGACTCCCGCGAGAGCCGGGAGGGCGATGCGATCCGCCGCCGACGGGAGTGCAGCCGTTGCGGGCGCCGGTTCACCAGTTACGAGCGGATCGACGAGATCCCGTACATGGTCGTCAAGAAGGACGGGACGCGGGAGCGCTTCGAGCGCGGGAAGGTGATTGCAGGGATGTTCAAGGCCTGCGAGAAACGTCCCGTGAGCGTTGCGCTCCTCGAGGCGGTGGCCAATCGGGTCGAGGCAGCCCTGCACGAGCGGACCGACAAGGAGATTTCCACCGAAGCGGTGGGCGCCTTCGTGATGGACGAGCTCAAGATGCTCGACAAGGTGGCCTATGTCCGGTTCGCGTCCGTCTACCGCGACTTTCGCGACCTCGGGGAGTTCATGGAGGTGCTCAAGGGGCTGCTCGATGGTCAGGAAGAGAGGGACGCCGGCGATCGAGCCGCGCCTCGATCGTCCGGTCCGGATGAATGACGTCGAGCATGGGCCTCCCGCCTTCCGATCCGTCTATCGCTGCTTGCGGTACGAGCCCGACAAGTTCGGTGCCCGCGACCGCGACTCCCTCGCGCGCCGCCTCGCGAGCGACGCGATCCAGGGCCGCGGACAGCGGGGTGCGCCGGTAGTCGGTCAGGTTCATCGACACCTGGGCGACGGTCCCGGAAGAGGCCGAAAGCAGGACGCCCATGGCCTTGACGTGCGGCAAGCCGCCGCTGCTCTCCCTGACCGCCCGCGCTATTCGCCGGGCGACGTCGAGGTCCCGCGACGCGAGATTCACGTTGAAGGCGATGAGCGGACCGCGCGCCCCGACGGCCGTCGCCCCCGCCGAAGGGTGTGGGTGACGGGGGCCGTAGTCCGGTCTCCATTCGGGCTTCTGGAGCTTGCCGGCGAGGCGCTCGAACTGACCGCGCCGCAGGTGTTCCAGGCGCCGTCGGGCCGGGACGGCGGCGGCCGCCTCGTACAGCAGGACCGGCAACTGCAGCCGCTCCGCCACTTCCCGGCCGGTGGCGCGCGCGAGCGCGACGCAGGCTTCCATCGACACGCCGCCGAGCGGCACGAACGGAACGACGTCGACCGCGCCGATGCGAGGGTGGGCCCCGTGGTGACGGCGCAGGTCGATCCGCTTCACCGCCACCTCGCAGAGTCGCAGGATCGCGGCGCGCAACGGGTTCGCTTCACCGGCCAGCGTGATGACCGATCGGTTGTGGGAGGCGTCCGACGACCAATCGAGCACCCGGACGTCCGGTACCGCCTCGATCGCTTCGAGAGCCTCCCGCACAACCTCTCCCCGGCGGCCCTCGCTGATGTTGGGGACGGCTTCTATCATCTGCCGCGGCCGTTGACGGCCCTCCGGCTCTCGTCCCATAATCGCATCACTTCCCGGCGCGGCGCACCGTGCGCCATGCCTTCCCGTCCTGCGAGACGCGGGAGAATCGAGACGCGGAACCTCTCGAGGCGCATGCACATTCCCGGATTCGATACTCACGGTCCGTGTGCCGTCCGCGTACGGTGATGTCCCGCCTGGCGCTGCCCGTCGCTACGGCCGGTTACGTCGGGCTGGCACCGGTCGCGCCCGGTACCTGGGGTTCCGCCGTGGGCCTCTGCCTGCTGCTTCTGGTGCGCCTGACCGGCGAGGCCGGCGCGGAGGCGCTGTTGCTGGGAGTCGTGCTCGCGGTCGGAGTCTGGTCCGCGACGGTGGCCGAGCGGCGCTATGGCCGCCGCGACCCGGGGGCCATCGTCATCGACGAGATCGCCGGCATGCTCATCACGTTTTTCTGGTTTCCGGTCGCCTGGCCGGGGCTGGTGGCCGGATTTCTGGCGTTCAGGTTCTTCGACATCGTCAAGCCGTTCCCGGCTCGCGCGGCCGAACGCCTGCCGGCCGGATGGGGAGTGATGGCGGACGACGTGGTCGCCGGCCTCTACGCGTACGTGACGGTACGGGTGGGGGCAGCCGTCGCGCCGTCGGTGATGCTCGGATGACGGAACGAGGCGGCAGCGGTCCGTCGTCGGCGGTGATCGTCGCCGTCGGGTCGGAGCTGCTGACGCCGCACAAGACCGATACGAACTCGCTGTTCATCACCGACCGGCTCAACGGGGTCGGGATCGACGTCGTTCAGAAGCTGGTGGCGGGGGACGAGCCTCGCGGTCTTGCGAGTGCGCTGCGCTACGCCATGACCGCGGCGGACGTGGTGATCGTGACCGGGGGACTCGGACCGACCGCGGACGACGTGACGCGCGACGTCGTCGCGGATCTGCTCGGCGTGCCGCTCGACGAGTCGGCGGACATCGTCACCCGGATTCGCGCCCGATTCGAAGCCCGCGGGCTGGAGATGCCGGAGATCAACCGCCGGCAGGCGGCGATTCCGCGTGGAGCGGAGGTGCTGCCGAATCCGGCCGGAACCGCGCCGGGGCTCTGGTTGACCGCAGGCGGGTGCCGACTGGTCCTGTTGCCCGGACCGCCGCGGGAACTGCGGCCGATGTTCGACCGTCTGGTTGCGGACCGGCTGGCTTCGGCGACCGGCGGCAGGAGGGTTCAGCGGCGTGCCATCCGCACGACCGGACGGACGGAATCGCATATCGATGAGCTGGCCCGGCCGATCTACGGGCCGCTGGCCGCGCGGCAGCCCTCCGTCTCGACGACGATTCTCGCCTCACTGGGACAGATCGACCTGCACCTGTCGACGGTCGGCGCCGATCCCGCGGAGGGGGTGCGCGTTCTCGATGCCGCGGTGGAGGAGCTGACGGGCGTGCTCGGTAACTGCGTCGTGAGCACCGACGGGCGGACCCTGCCGGAGGTGGTGGGGGAGTTGCTGCGGCGACGGGACGCGCGTGTCGCCGTCGCCGAGTCCTGCACCGGCGGGTTGATCGCGTCGCGGCTCACGGACGTGCCGGGCAGCTCGGCGTACGTTCACGCGGGGTGGGTTCTCTACAGCAACGAGGCGAAGGCGGCTCTCGGGGTCGACCCCGGGCTCATCGAAGCGCACGGCGCGGTGAGCGAGGCGGTGGCCGAGGCGATGGCCGAGGCGGCGCGCGGCGCGGCCGATGTCGATTTCGGCCTCGCCGTGACCGGGATCGCGGGCCCCGGCGGGGCGACGCCCGGGAAGCCGGTGGGCACGGTGTGCCTGGCGCTGGCCGTCCGCGGGGCGCCGGCGCGGGTACGCCGCGTGCAACTTCCCGGCGATCGCGAGCGGGTGAAGTTCCAGGCGTCGCAGGCCGCGCTCGATCTGCTCCGCCGCGCGCTGCTTCGCGCCGAGGCGACGGACTCGTAGTGGGTCGTCGGCTGCGCGCCGCGCTGGCCGAAACCGCGTTGCCGCCCGTTTCCTGGACGGTCGATCGCATCTCTTTGTACGAGAGCCGCCTGGAATCGGGCGGCTCGACCTACCATCGCCTGGCCACGGCGGCGCTCGCGGGCGGCACGGCGTGACTCATGCGGCTCCCCGGATCGGGCATACTCGATACGCGTCAGCGAAGAAGTGACACCAGGCGCCGCTCCGGCTCGACCCGCGGGCGCGACCGGGTCTCGACCAAGACGATGTACAGCAGGAGGACGTGCGGGTGGTGCTGATCGGACCGGTGGCCGTGCTCGGCGCCGGCAGTTGGGGCACGGCGCTGGCAATCCATCTCGCTCGCTGCGGGCGGGAGGTGCGGTTGTGGGGTCGGGATGCGGAGCTCGTCGGTCAGATGGAGGCTCGGCGTCACAACGCCGTGTACCTGCCCGGCGTCGAGTTGCCGCGATCCGTGCACCTGACCCCGGCGCTGGAGAGCGCCGTGGACGGCGCGGTGTATGTCGTCGCCGCGGTGCCGTCGCACGGGGCCCGGCAGGTGCTGCGCCGCGCCGCGGACCACCTCCGGCCGAACGCGACGGTCGTCAGCGCCGCGAAGGGCATCGAGGACGGGACGCTCCTCAGGGTGTCGGAAGTGATCGCCCAGGAGGTGGGGGGCGAGCGGGCCGTGACGGTACTGTCGGGCCCGAGCTTCGCTGCGGAGGTGGCGCGGGGCGTGCCCACGGCGGTGGCCGTGGCCGGCCGACGGCCGCAGGCGGTCAACGCCGTCCAGCAGGACTTCCGGTCGGACCGCTTCCGGCTGTACGCGAGTGACGACGTCGTCGGTGTGGAGATCGGGGGCGCGATGAAGAACGTCATCGCCATCGCGGCCGGCGGCATCGAGTCGCTGGGGCTCGGTCACAATGCGATAGCGGCGCTGGTGACGCGCGGACTGGCCGAGATGTCGCGTCTGGCGTACGCCCTCGGTGGACGGCGGGACACGCTGGCGGGCCTGAGTGGCCTCGGGGATCTCGTGCTCACGTGCACGGGCGGGCTGAGCCGCAACCGTCAACTCGGGATCGAGCTCGGCAAGGGACGCCCGCTCGACGAGGTGCTCGACGGAATGCGGATGGTCGCGGAAGGAGTCCGCACGACCCGGGCGGTGCTCGATCTGGGCGCGCGGCACGGCGTGGAGCTGCCCATCACCGCGCAAATGGCCGAAGTAATCGGCGGCCACAAGACGCCGCGGTCCGCGGTGGAGGAGCTCATGCTCAGGCGCCAGCGATCGGAGCTGGACGAATGAGCATCGTCGGCCGCCTGCGTGACGGGCTGCGGCGCACGGCCAGGCGCTGGACGAGCCGGCTCGAGCGTCTGAGCGGTACTTCCGGGAGCGGCGGCTCGAGCGCCGAGACCCTCGAGGCTCTCGAGGAGTTGTTGATCGAGGCGGACGTCGGGGTGCTCACGGCGGGGCGCATCGTGGCCCGGGTCGGCGAGGACGGTCGCGGCGACCTCCGGGAGCGCGTCAAGACGGAGATACGCGGTGTGCTGGCCGGCGCCGCGGCGCCCCCGGCGGAGGTTCCGGCGCCGCGGGTCGTGCTCGTGGTCGGCGTCAACGGAACCGGCAAGACCACGACCGTCGGAAAGCTGGCCCATCGCTGCCGCCTCGATGGCCGGACGCCTCTGATCTGCGCCGCGGACACGTTCCGGGCAGCCGCGGTCGAGCAGATCGCGGTATGGGCGGAACGTGCGTCGGTCGACATCGTGCGCGCCGCCGATGGAGCCGACCCTGCCGCGGTCGTCTTCGACGCGATCTCGGCGGCGCGGGCGCGGGGACGCGACGTGGTGTTCGTCGATACCGCGGGCCGCCTGCACACTCGCGCCGATCTGATGGGGGAGCTGGGCAAGATACGCCGCGTCGCGGGCCGCGCGGCGGCCGGCGCACCCCACGAGGTGCTGCTGGTCGTGGACGCCAGCGTGGGACAGAACGGCATCTCCCAGGCGCGTCGTTTCCTGGAGACGGCGGGCGTGACCGGCATCGTGCTGACCAAGCTCGACGGCACCGCGAAAGGCGGTGTCGCGGTGGCCATCGCGGGGGAGCTCGGGGTCCCGATCCGCTACGTCGGCGTCGGCGAAGGAATCGACGACCTGCTTCCGTTCTCGGCCGGCGATTACGTCGATGCATTGTTCGAGAAGGCCTGGTAGGAGACCATGGAGTCCACCGCGCAGGACGATGCATACATGCGCAAGGCCCTGCGGCTCGCCGCGCGGGGCCGCGGGCGGACGAGCCCGAATCCCATGGTCGGCGCTATCGTCGTCGACGGCCGCGGCGCCGTCGTGGGGTCCGGCTACCATGAGCGGGCGGGGGGCGATCACGCGGAGGTTCGCGCGCTGGCCGAGGCCGGCGAGGCCGCGCGGGGCGCGACCCTGTACTGTACGCTCGAACCGTGCTGCCACCACGGGCGAACCGGCCCCTGCGTCGAACGGATCGTCGAGGCGGCGTTGGCGCGGGTGGTGGTGGCGATGCCGGACCCGAATCCGGTGGTGAACGGCAAGGGCATCGCGCATCTGCGCGGCAAGGGGATCGCCGTCGATGTCGGTCTTCGGAAGCGCGAGGCGGTGCGGTTGAACGAGGCGTTCGTCACGTGGGTGTCCAGGCGGCGGCCCTTCGTCACGATGAAGGTCGCCACCAGTCTCGACGGCTGCATCGCCGCGCGGCCGGGGGCGCGAACCCCATTGACGTCGCCCGCCGCCGGCCGAGCCGTGCACGTGCTGCGGGGCGAGGTGGACGCAATCGGCGTGGGGTCGACGACGGTGCTGATCGACGATCCGCTCTTGACCGCGCGCGGGGCGTCGAGGGCGCTGCCGCTGACCCGGGTCGTTTTCGATCGCCGGTTGCGCACGCCGCCTACGGCGCGGCTCTTCGGGACGTTGGAGTCCGGGCCGGTCGTCGTCGTGACGTTGGAGCCGGGATCCACGCGGCGCCGCGAGCGGCTGGCGCGGCTGGCCGACGCCGGCGCGGAGGTCGAATGCGTCGATGCCGGCGGGTTCCTCCGCAACGCCCTCGAGCGGCTGGCGCGGCGTCGGGTGACGAGCCTCGTTCTCGAAGGCGGCCGGCTGGTGCACGAGGCGGCGTGGGAGGCGGGCCTCGTCGACCGGGTGCAGATGTTCGTCGCGCCGGTCGAGGTGGGACCATCGGGCGTCGCCTGGATGGATCGCGATGCGGTCTTCCGCGCCGTCGATGCTCTCGCCGTCCGGGCGCTCGGGCCGGACGTGTTGATGGAGGCCGATGTTCACGGGACTCGTTGAAGCGCTGGGAGAGGTCGCTGCGACCCGCGAGCTGCCGTCCGGACGGCGAATCCGCATAGCTGCCGGCGTCGCCGCGCAGCTCGCGATCGGAGACAGCGTCGCCGTGAACGGCGTCTGCCTGACGGTG
The DNA here is from genome assembly GCA_009861545.1 of Acidobacteriota bacterium. Classification (NCBI taxonomy): domain Bacteria; kingdom Pseudomonadati; phylum Acidobacteriota; species Acidobacteriota bacterium. Next base: position 13,097 of record VXME01000089.1, read on the forward strand.
GTGCGTTTCGACGCTTCGAGTTTCGAAGCGGACGTCTCCCCGCAGACCCTGCGGGTCACCAATCTGGAGGATCTGCGCGACGGGGCGACCGTGAACCTGGAACGCCCGCTGCTGCCCTCCGGCCGGCTGGGGGGGCACTTCGTGCAGGGGCACGTCGACGGTGTCGGGCGTCTCGCCGGAATCGAGCAGGAGTCCGACTTCTGGTGGGTGACCGTCGGATTCCCGGCGGATCTCGCACCATACATCGTGACGAAGGGATCGGTTGCGGTCGATGGGATCAGCCTGACCGTCGCCGGGCTCGAGGCGGACCGCTTCACCGTGCAGATCGTGCCGCACACCTGGCGCTGCACCAATCTTCACGCACGGCGCGCCGGCGACGCCGTCAACATCGAGTGCGATATCATCGGAAAGTACGTTGCCCGCGCTCTGGAGGCGTTCGGAGGCGACCCGAGGGGGGCGACGTCGAGCCGGCCATGACCGACAGCGACAAACCGGAAGCGCCGGCCGCCACGTCCGGCGAGAGTCCGTCGGGCGCGCGGTTCGCGACTATCGACGAGGCGGTCGAGGCGTTTCGTCGCGGCCGCATGCTGATCGTGGTGGACGACGAGGACCGCGAGAACGAAGGGGATCTGACCATCGCCGCGGAGAAGGTCACCCCCGACGCGATCAACTTCATGGCGCGCTACGGCCGCGGCCTCATCTGCCTGTCCATGACCGGGCAACGTCTCGACGAGCTCGACATCCCGATGATCGTGAGCGAGAACACGTCGCGGTTCGAAACCGCGTTCGCCGTGCCCATCGACGCGAAGCACGTCACCACCACCGGGATTTCCGCCGCCGACCGGTCCGCCACGATCCAGGTGGCGATCGATCCGGCGACCCGGCCGGCCGATCTCGCCAAGCCCGGCCACGTTTCCCCGCTGCGCGCGCGCGACGGGGGCGTGCTGGTGCGTGCCGGCCAGACGGAAGCGGCGGTCGATCTCGCCCGGCTCGCCGGCCTCTACCCGGCCGGGGTCATCTGCGAGATCATGAACGACGACGGCACGATGGCCCGCGTGCCCGATCTCGACCAGTTCGCGCGGCGGCATGATCTGCCGATGATCACCGTTGCGGATCTCATCAAGCACCGCATGCGTCACGACCGTCTCGTGAAGCGCCTCGCGTCGGCGCAGCTTCCGACCGCGCACGGACCCTTCACGGTGACCGCCTACGACAGTCTCATCGACGGGCGGACCCACCTCGCGCTCGTGCGCGGCGAGGTCGGCGACGGCAAGAGCGTGCTCGTGCGCGTCCATTCGCAATGCCTGACCGGCGACGTGCTGACGTCCATCCGTTGCGACTGCGGGGCGCAGTTGTCGTGGGCGATGGAGAGGATCGCCGCCGAGGGTCGCGGCGTGCTCCTCTATCTCAACCAGGAGGGTCGCGGCATCGGGCTGGCCAACAAGATCCGCGCCTACGAGCTGCAGGATCAGGGGCTCGACACCGTCGAGGCGAACGAGCATCTCGGCTTCAAGCCGGACCAGCGCGACTACGGCATCGGCGCGCAGATACTGGGCGACCTCGGCGTGCGCACGATGCGCCTGCTCACCAACAACCCCCGGAAGTTCATCGGCCTCGAGGGCTACGGGCTGGCGGTGGAGAGATCGGTGCCCCTGGAGATCGAGCCGACCGAGTTCACCGAGCGCTATCTCCGTACGAAGAAGGAGAAGCTCGGTCACCGCCTGTCGTCCGTCTAGGAGCTTGCGCCGCAGAACGCAAGCGAAGCGAAGTGCTGCGGCGCAGGCTACTGGAGCGGGGGGATGTGCGCTAGACGCGGCCAACCGCTACGGTCTAGAATAACCAGTTTCCTGAGAAGCGTTTACGGTTTCTCGCCAAGTGGCCCGGACGGGAGCGGGCCATTCCGATGTTCCAGGTACTCGGCTCACGCTTGCAGGACGTGTTCGGGTCGTTGCGCCGCGAGGTGCGGCTGACGCCGGAGGCGGTCGAGCGTACGTTGCGGGAGATCAGGCTGGCGCTGCTCGAGGCGGACGTCAACTTCAAGGTCGTCAAGGCCTTCATCGATCGCGTTCGCGATCGGGCCACCGAACGGGCGGTGCTGGACAGCCTCACGCCGTCCCAGCAGGTCGTTGCCATCGTTCGCGACGAGCTGCTGCAGCTCTTCGGCGAGTCCCGCGCGGGGATCTCGGCCGCGGCCGACCGGCCGCAGGTGGTGCTGCTGGTCGGATTGCAGGGCTCGGGCAAGACCACGACGACCGCCAAGCTGGGGCGTTGGCTGTCCGGCCAGGGCCGGCATCCGCTTCTGGTCTCCACCGACGTGCGGCGTCCGGCGGCTATCGAGCAGCTTGCGGTGCTCGCGCGGGACGCCGGGCTGCGGATCCACGAGGGAGACTCGGGAGACCCCGTGCGGCGCGCCACCGCGGCGGTGTCCGAGGCGCGGCAGCTCGGCTTCGACGTTCTGCTCGTGGATACCGCCGGCCGCCTCCACCTGGACGAAGAGATGATGCACGAGATCGTGGCCATCCGGGATGTCGTCAAGCCTTCGGACCTGCTGTTCGTGGCCGACGCGATGACCGGACAGGACGCGGTCCGAAGCGCCGGCGAGTTCAATCACCGGCTCGGCGTGACCGGCGTGGTTCTCACCAAGCTGGACGGCGACGCGCGGGGCGGGGCGGCGCTGTCCGTGGTGTCGGTGGTCGGTGTGCCGGTCACGTTCGCGGCGACCGGTGAACGGATGGAGGATCTGGAGCCGTTCAGGCCCGACCGGCTGGTTTCGCGCCTTCTGGGCATGGGCGACGTGCTGAGCCTCGTCGAACGGGCCGAGCAGGCGATTACCCGGGACGACGCCGCCTCGATGGCGACGCGCATCCGGCGCAACGAGCTCACGCTCGACGATCTCAAGCAGCAGATGCGGGCCGTCGGTCGGATGGGGCCGCTGAACCAGGTCCTCGGCATGATTCCGGGGCTCGGCTCGCGGATCCCCGAGGGGGAGGTCGATGCGAGCGTGATGACCCGCATGGTGGCCATCATCGATTCGATGACCGCGCAGGAGCGCCGAGCCCCGGCGGTCATGAACGGGAGCCGGCGGCGCCGCGTGGCGCGCGGCAGCGGGACGACGGTGCAGGACGTCAATCGCCTGCTCCGGCAGTTCGCGGAGATGCGCAAGATGTTGAAGACCGTCGGCGGGCGGAGCCGGCGGAAAGGGAAGCGGCGGCGCATGGCGTTGCCGACCATGCAATGATGCCGGGGCCGCGCCGCGCGGTCTCGCGGCGGCGGAGCGACAGGCGAAGGAGAGAGGATGCTGACGATTCGACTGCGGCGGCAGGGAGCGAAGAAGAGCCCGTTCTACCGGCTGGTGGTGATCGACTCGCGCAGCGCCCGCGACGGACGCGCGCTGGAGGTGGTGGGGCACTACGACCCGACGGTGCAGCCCGAGGCGCTGACGGTGAAGATCGACCGAATCGATCACTGGGTGGCGCAGGGCGCGCAGATGAGCGACACCGTTCGTACCCTGATCGCACGCAATCCGGCGGCCGCGGCCGGAAGCGAGGAGACGGCGGAGTCGGCGGCGGCGCCGGCGGTTCCGTGAGCCGCGCGCGGGACGTGGTCGAGGTGATCGCGAAGGCGCTCGTCGATCATCCCGACTCGGTTCAGGTGGACGAACGGGTCGAGCACGGAGGTGTGCGCATCGAGCTGACGACACGTTCGGGCGACCTCGGCAAGCTGATTGGACGCCGCGGCCGAACTGCGTCGGCGGTGCGGGCGCTGGCCGAGATCGCCGCGGAACGCGACGGCATGCGGGCCGCGGTCGACTTCCTCGACGAGGAGTGACGTGCCGGTGGAGCACGGCTCGTGGCGGGAGATGGCGGTCGTCGGCATCGTCGCGCGGACGCACGGGAGGCATGGCGAGGTGGTGGTCAACCCGGAGACCGACTTCCCGGAGGAGCGCTTTCGCGCGGGCGGCACGCTGTTCATGGCGCAGGCCGGCATGCCGGTCGCGGTGAAGATCCGGGACGCGTGGTTCCACGGCGGTCGTCCGGTCGTCTCCTTCGAGAGGGTGGACACGCTGAGCGCCGCGGAGAGCCTGCGGGGCGCCGAGTTGCGGGTGCCGGACGAGGCGTTGCGGCCCCTGCCGCCGGACACGTGGTACGAACATGACCTCGTCGGCTGCGTGGTACGGACGGTGAGCGGAGACGAGGTCGGGACGGTGGCCGCGGTCGAAGGACCCGCGGAAGCCAAGCGCCTGATCGTCGGGCCGCGGGGGCGCGAGATCGACGTTCCGCTCGTTGCGGAGATCTGCGTCACGGTCGATGCGGACGCCGAGTCGATTGTCATCGATCCGCCGCCCGGCCTGCTCGAGGTGAATCGAACCCGGGCCGCGGCCGGCGGCCGGCGGTCGGGACGCCGCGGCACCGGGAGCGACGAATGAAGTTCGACGTCGTTACGGTATTTCCCGAGCTGGTGGAGCAGGTCGCGAGGGTCGGCGTGGTCGGGCGGGCGCGCGCCGCCGGCCTGCTGGATGTGGCGGTGCACGACCTGCGGGATTTCACGGCGGACCGTCACCGTACGGTGGACGACGCGCCGTACGGCGGTGGGCCGGGCATGGTGTTGAAGGTCGAGCCGTTCATCCGCGCGGTCGAGCACGTACGGGACTGCCGTGGCGGGCCGGCGGCGGTGATCCTCTTGTCCCCGCAGGGCGAGACCTTCACGCACGAGGCGGCGGTCCGCTTGAGCGGCCTCGAGCACATCGTTCTGCTGTGCGGGCGCTATCAGGGCGTCGACGAGCGCGTGCGCGAGCAGGTGGCCACCGAGGAGATCTCGATCGGGGACTACGTCCTGAGTGGCGGCGAGTTGGCCGCGGCCGTTGTCATCGACGCCGTGTCGCGGCAGGTGCCCGGCGTCGTGGGCAATTCGGAGTCGGTGGCGACGGATTCGTTCGTGCGCCGGATGCTGGACTGTCCGACGTACACCCGTCCGGCCAGTTTGAACGGGCAGGAGGTGCCTGAAGTGCTGGTGTCCGGCGATCACGCCCAGATACGGCGGTGGCGGAAGCGCGAGGCGGTGAAGCGCACGCTCCGCCGGCGACCGGATCTGTTGCGTCGTGCGCGTCTCGACGATGAGGAACGGGAGTGTCTCCGCGAGCTTCAGACGCAGGGGACCGATTTTCGGGCTGGGAGAGCAGAGCCATGAAGGCCATCGAAGCGGTGGAGCAGAACCAACTCGTCGAGCGGCCGGACATCCGGTCGGGCGATACGATTCGCGTGCACGTGCGGGTGACCGAGGGTGAGAAGGAACGGATTCAGGTGTTCGAGGGGATCGTAATCGGCCAGCATCGCCGCGGCGCCGGCTCGACCGTCACCGTTCGCAAGGTGTCGTTCGGCCAGGGCGTCGAGCGGATCTTTCCGCTGCACTCGCCGATGATCGACCGGATCGAGGTCGTGCGCTCCGCGCGGGTTCGGCGCGCGAAGCTGTACTTCCTCAGAAAGCTGCGGGGCAAGGCGGCGCGCATGCGCGAACGGCGCAGGCGCTAGCCCGACCATCGGCGGCTGTATTTCCGATTTGCCGCCCTATCGGCATTCTCGTGGCGAAGCCCCGTCCCGCGGCGCGGCGGACCATGGAGAACGCGCTGCGTCGTAGCGGGTTCGCGCATGTCGCGGGGGCCGACGAGGCAGGCCGGGGTGCACTGGCCGGGCCCGTCGTGGCCGCTGCGGTGGTGCTCGATTCCCGAAGGCACATCGCCGGCCTGCGCGATTCGAAGCTGCTGACGGCGATGCAGCGCGAGCGACTCTATGTCGAGATCACCGGGAATGCCCACTGGGCGGTAGCCTCGGCGCCGCCGGACGACGTCGATCGGCTCAACGTGCATCGCGCATCGCTCGATGCGCTCCGCCGCGCGATACTGGCGCTGGAGCCGCAACCGGCATTCGCGCTCGTCGACGGCTTCCGCGTGCCGGGCCTCGACCTGCCGCAGCGCGCGGTGATCGGGGGCGACCGGCGTTGCGCGGCGATCGCTGCCGCCTCCATCGTGGCGAAGGTGATCCGTGACCGGGAGATGGTGCGGTTGCACGCCGTCGACCCACGCTATGGCTTCGACCGCCACAAGGGCTACGCGACCCGTGCGCATGTCGACGCGGTCGCCCGGTTCGGGTATTCGGATGTGCATCGGCGCTCCTTTCGGCCGCGCTCGCTGTGACCGGCATGGCCCGCAACCCCGTACCGCTCTCGTCTTCTTCGACCCTGATCTGTCTCGTGACCGATCGGATCGCGCTTGCCGAGACCGCGACCGACGCCGGGGACGAAGCGCTGCCGCAGCTTTTGGAGGTGATTGCCGATTGTGCGGACGCCGGTGTCGACCTCGTGCAGATTCGGGAACCTGGTCTGCGCGACCGAAGCCTCCTGGACCTGGTGCGGGGCGCGGTGGACCGCACCCGCGCCACGTCTGCCCGCGTAGTCGTCAACGACCGCCCCGACGTGGCGCTGGCGGCCGGCGCCGACGGCGTGCATCTGAAAGACGACGCGCGCTCCGCGCCGCGCGTCCGCGCTCTCGGCCCGCGCGGCTGGATCGTGGGGCGTTCGATTCACGACGCTCCCGCGGCGCGGCGGGCGACGCAGGCCGGCGCGATCGACTATCTGCTCGCCGGCACCGTGTTCGCATCCGCGTCGAAACCGGGCCGGCCGCCGCTCGGACTCGATGCACTGCGCGACATCGTGCGCGCGTCCAGCCGGCCGGTCCTTGCTATCGGGGGCGTGACGGTGGATGACGGGGCGGCGGTGGCGGCGACCGGCGCGGCCGGGGTGGCGGGCATCCGGCTCTTTCGATGCGGACCGTCGAGCCGCCGCGCGCGAATCGCAGAGCGGGTGCAGGTGCTGCGCGCCGCGTTTGACAGGGGAAGAACCCTCGACTAACGTGCGGGTCCTGTGACTGAAGCCTCTCCCGAGCCGTTCGGCAAGCTGCTGCTCGATGCGCGCAGGGCGCGCGGAATGACGCTGGCGCAGGTCTCGGCTTCCACGAAAATCCCCGTTTCCAAGCTGCAGGCGATAGAGCGCGACGATATCGAGAACCTCCCGGGTGGGATCTTCACGCGCGGCTTCGTGCGCTCCTACGCCGAGGCGGTCGGACTGGACCCCCAGGAGACCCTGGCGGAGTTCGAAGCCCGTTTCCCGGACGAGTCCTCCGTCGCCACGCTGCATGCGACCATCGAGGGCCGTGCGAACGAGGAGTTCGTCCGGCGGCAGCGGAGGGCGAAGAGCGTCGTCTGGCTCGCGCTGTTGGCGGTGCCGCTGGTCTTGTGGGTGCTGAGCGCGCTGCTCCCGAGCGATGCCGAGCCGCCGGCGTCGGAAGGGGTTGTCGCCGCGGGCGCGGAGCTTGCGACCGGGACCGGGTCCGAACCGCCGCCTCCGCCGCAGCCTGCGGAAGAGCCGGCGCCCCCACCGCCGGTCGAGTCCCCGTTGCGCCCGGATCCGGCGCCGGCCGAAGGGGTCGAACCCGGCGTGCTCACGATGGAGATGAGCGCGACGGCGGACTGCTGGGTGCAGGCCTCGGCCGATGGCGACAGGGTCCTCGCCCGGCTGTTGCGCGCCGGTGAGCGAGAGGTGATCGTCGCGCGGGAGGAGATTGGTCTGCGGGTCGGTGACGCGGGCGCCTGCGCGTTCACGATCAACGAGCGTCCGGGGCGGTCGCTCGGCGAATCGGGCGAGGTCGTGGACATACGCGTCACGGAGGCGAACTACCTGAGCTTCGTCGCCGAGTGATCGGCGATCCGCCCGCGTGCCCGCGCGCCGGTTGCCTTGTCCGTCATGCCGAGCCAACCGGGGCGGGCGAAGCCGATACCCGGAGCCCGCGGGTGTCGATGCGACAGTCCAGCACGCGTGCTCCCGCCCGAGCGAGGGCGTCCCGCACCGCCCCGGTGCGTTCGGGCGGGGCCAGAAAGAGGAGGCAGCCGCCCCCGCCGGCGCCGCAGACCTTGGCGGCGTCGGCGCCGGCCTGCCGGCCGCAGGCGATGAGCGTATCGAGTCGGGCGGTCGTGACCCCCGGCGCCAGCCGCTTGCGCAGGTTCCATTCGAGGGCGACGTGGCGGGCCACCTCGTCCCACCGGGCCGCTTCGAGGGCGCGCCGCATTCCCAGGGCGACATCGCGGATCTCGTCGAACAGGGCGGTGACCGACGGGTCGCCATCGATGCGGCGCTTCGTCACCTCCCAGTTGTTGATGCCGGAGTCGCGGGACTGCTCCGTGTACACGAGCACCATTCGGTTGGCAAGGGATTCGGGGTCGACGCCAAGTGGAACGCGCGACACGCCGGCCGGACCCATCTCGAGCGCCGCGATGCCGCCGTAGGTGGCGGGCCGGTAGTCCTGGCCTCCGGTGGGCACGCCGAGTACCTGGGCCTCGAGGTTCAGGGCCAGGGCGATCAGCGATTCCCCGGCCAGTCGGCGGTCCTGCCAGCGCGCAAGCGCCGCGCACAGCGCGATGTTGAGGGCCGAGGATCCGGCCAGGCCGGCGCCGACCGGGGCCGCCGAGCGGGTGGAGACGGTGAGCCCCTCGGCGCGAAAGTAGCGGAGCACGCGAGCCACCAGGCGTGACGCGGCGCCGTCTGCGAGCTCCGACCAGTGCGCCGCCTCCACCCGGGCTCCGGTGTCCTCCGCAACGATGCGCAGGCGCCCGTCGGGGTTGGGCGTCAGTTGGCACTCGGCCCGCACCGTGATGGCGGCGTTCAGGGTCTGGGCGTCGTCGTGGAGAAGATAGAGGGGCCAGATGTCCAGCGTCCCGCCCGCGAGGTCGACTCGCGTGGGAGCCGACGCGTGAACCCGCACGCAGGAATTATAATGAGCGCAGCCCCTTCGGATGCCTACAGGCTTGCGGCGTCATCTCGGACAACTGGTCGTGATCGGATTCGCCGGTGTTGCGCTGCCTGTGGAGTTGCGCGCAATCGCGCGCGAGTTCGATCTCGGCGGCGTGATCCTGTTTGCGAGGAACGTCGAAGCGCCGCTGCAGGTGGCGGAGATCGCGTACGACGTCAAGCAGCTCACGGAGATTCCGCCCTGGGTGTCGGTCGACCAGGAGGGCGGCCGGGTGCAGCGTCTGCGGGCGCCGTTCACGGAGTGGCCGCCGCTGGAAACGCTCGGGCGGCGCGGCGACGCGGATCTGACGGAGCGTTTCGGCCGCGCCCTCGCGCGCGAGTTGCGGAGCGTCGGCATCACGCTCGACTACGCACCGGTGCTCGACGTACAGAGCAATGCCGCCAACCCGGTCATCGGCGACCGATCGCTGTCGGAGGATCCGGGCGAAGTCGCACGGCTCGGCGCCGTTCTCATTCGCGCGTTCGAAGCGGAGGGGCTGGCCGCGTGCGGGAAGCACTTTCCCGGGCACGGGGATACGAGCCTGGATTCCCATCTGGAGCTGCCGGTCGTCGAGCACGAGCCGGGGCGCCTGCAGGAGGTCGAGCTGCGGCCGTTCCGCGCGGCCATCGAGACCGGCGTGGCCGCCATCATGACCGCGCACGTCCGGTATCCGGCACTGGATGAGAGCTCGTCGGCCACGCTGTCGCGGGCGCTGATCACCGGCCTGCTGCGCCACGAGCTGGGGTACGACGGACTCGTGGTTACGGACGACATGGCGATGGGCGCCATCGCGAAACACCAGGCAGCGGTGCCCGCGGCCGTCGAGGCAGTCGGCGCCGGATGCGATCTGGTGCTGCTCTGCGAGCCGGATCCGGCGGCGCAGGTGGAGGTCATCGAAGGCCTGATCCGCGCGGTCGAGGACGGCACGCTGTCCGAGCGCCGGGTCGAGGAGGCCCTGGGGCGGCAGCGGCGCGCCCGGGAGCGGTTCCTGCGGGAAGATGACGGCTGGCGGCCGCCTCCGGCGGCGCGCCTGGACGAGGTGATCGGGTGCGCCGAGCACGAGGAGATCGCTCACGCCATGCGGGAGTCGCTGTAGAGCATGCGCAGGCCGCCAGGGTTGCGCGCGGGTGATCGCATCGCGCTGATCGCGCCGGGGAGTCCGTTCGATCGGACGGTGTTCGACCGCGGGCTCGACGAGTTGCGGGCGCTGGGGTTCACGCCGGTGTTCGAGCCGTCGGTGTTCGAGCGGCGGAAGTACGTGGCCGGACCGGCGGAGGGGCGCGCGAACGCGTTCGCATCGGCCTGGGCCGATCCTTCCATCGCCGGGGTCCTCGCGGTCCGCGGCGGCTACGGGAGCGCGCAGGTGCTGCCGTGGCTGGATGCGGAGCGGATGCGCGCGGGATGCAAGGTGCTGCTCGGGTGCAGCGACGTAACCGCGCTGCTGAGCTACGTGACGACGCGCTGCGGCCTGGTGGGGTTTCACGGGCCGATGCTGGTTCATCTGGCGGCGGGCGACGACGGCTACGACCGGACCTCCCTGCTCGGTCAACTGACCGGCGCGCACCCCTACGGCGAGCTGGCAGCCGACGGGCTCGAGGTGCTCAAGCGGGGGCGGGCCCGGGGGC
>VXME01000090.1 GCA_009861545.1 Acidobacteriota bacterium
GGGGGTCCCTTTTCACGTTGCCACGGGGGTCCCTTTTCAACTTGCCATTTCCACTGTATATACATCAAATGATATCCTCTAGTCTATGTTATGTACATACTCACCGTTTAAGATTGAGCGTCGACCTATGCAGCAACGGTTGACTGCGGTCGGTCGGATGAGGCTGGGACGCGAGTGCCCCCGGCCGCAAGAGTTAACCGGAACTTGTCTGCGTGGAAGACGCGCTTCCATCGATCGGCATGACGGTACGGTTCCTGTCGCTGTGTGAGCAGTGCGGTTCTCAACGCGCGGCGGTCGGCGCCGTCGCGTAGGGTTCGCGCGTCTGGCGGGTCAGGCTTGCCACGACTGGACGGCGTGGAACGCAGGCGAGATGGCGACCGCGGTCAAGTACCTTCAGAGCCAGCGCCCGGTATCGGTCTGCTCCTGTTCCTATTCGGCGTCGCGTTCGGCGCGGTGCTCGGCTGGGTGCTCGCTGTCTTGCATCTCGACCTGGCGCGCAAGTCTGACACTCGGGCGCTCGACGTGGTGCGTCGACGATTGCGAGAGCGATGATAAATGTTCCTCGTCGAGACCCGTACCGGGCCCATCGTGATCGACGCTAGGCGCGCCGACGCCATCGGCGACGTGTGGGTGTTCCAGGCAGCGAGCGGCTGTGTGTTGAAACGCCTTCGAATCGTCGATGTCCGCTCGATCGGCCCGATCCCCTCGATGAGGTACCAGCACCTTCATGACGAGCGCGACTGACTACGGCCTGTCGGCCCCGGGAGTTTGGAAACCCTGCGGCGCCTAGCCGCGGCTCGGTACCTGGCCATCGAATTCGGTGGGTTCACGCCGTCCGGGGCCGTCAAAATGGGGAGTACTCGTCATCGTTCCGTCCTCTGGATCCGCAACGGGTCGAATGGCAGCCGGGGCTGCGCTTCACCCTTGATGTCCGCGCTGGCGAGCACGTCCGCCCCGCAGTCCGGACACACCGCCGGCAGCGGCAGCCGCACGTCGACGGCGCACAGCGTCTGGCAGCCCATGCACTCCCCGCCACCGTCTGCCGACGTTTCCTCAGATGCCGCCAGCAGATGCGCCCCCAGCAACCGCCGTGCGCTCAACGCTCCTCCACCAGCAGACGCACGACGCCGTCCGTCCCCGCCGCCTCCGACTCGAGCCAGCCGAGGATGTCGCCAGCGTCCAGCGCCCAGTGGTCAGCTTCGATCGGCGCGATCACGCTCCATTTGAACTGCTGGTAGAACCGCTCGGCCGTCGCCGCGTCAGTCACCGCCAGCAGGATAGCCAGCGCCAGTTGGGCCGGGCCCCACCCCCCGTAGCCCACGCCGTTCCCGTCGGCGAGTGGTTCCGCACCGCCAGCGACGACCGCCAGTCCAGCGGTGCGCCGTCGATCGTGATCAGGACCTCACCCTTACGTCTCTCACCCCGGATCGTTCATTGGATCGGCAGCGTACCACGGCCCCAGGCGTGCTCGACATCAGCCCGGGCGCCCGCTCAAGAACAACGAAGTCGCTCAGAACGGCAGTTTCGGGATCGCTTCCGGGGCGAAACTCTCCCGACCGGCAGCGGCTCGGCCGATCCAGCGAATGCGCACGGCGTTGAATCCGTCCCGCGCCGGGGACCGGCCGGCGGCGAACTCGGCGCGGACCCACCGACATTGAGGAGCGACTCTCGCGCTCGCCGCAGACCAAGTACGCGCACGGTCCATCATCTCCCACGTCCAGGGTGGACGCGCTCGATGACAACGGGGACAACCGGCCCGGCCGGGGTAAGCTGAAGAGCCGCAGCTAACCGACAGCTAACCGTGCCCGCCCGCGTGCGAACGCGCTTCGCGCGTCTCGTCCTCCCATGGGCCGACTTCGGCCAGCGTCCCGAGCGGGCAGCCTGCTTCCGCCAGCGCGCGAGCGTGTGCCGGTCGGTGCCGAGCGGACCGATCTCAGCGGAGTTCCGCCCTGCTCATCTGGTTGGTAGGTCGACGTTCAAGGCAAGCCTGATCACTTTTCGCCAGCAGGTATCCGATACCTTCTGATTGACCCGCTTGAATGTCACCTGTTCCCCAGTGAGGTCAAGATCCGACCTCTTGTAGCCGGCCGCCAACCACATCGGAGTCATGCCAAACCCACCGGGATTGTTTGACCACGACGTGTCGGATGCCCGTGTGTTCGCCGGCAAGTTGCCGGAGATGATGTTCTCGATCTCGTCGAAGCTCAGCCGAACGGTGTCCCGCCCGCTGAGCCAGAGGTACCGTGCCATTCTCTCGTACTGAGGTTTCATCGGTGCCTTTCTCGACAGCTAGTTTACCGGTTTCAACAGGCGCAGTCTATCGTCAGGCAATCGCGCGTGTGACCGCCGCCACGGCTCGCGTGCGAGATATCTCAGGGCTCCCCCGCAGGTTTCGCCGATTCGCGGTGTCCTCTGCGGGTAGGTGTGCTGTGGTCGCACGCCTTGGGAGACCCTCCAGGATAGAAGCCGGCTGGCTGAAGAGAAGGTGACCGACAACGCCGCATAGACGTCATCGGACAGACGGTCCCGGCCAGGGGCCCCTGTCAGATCGAGTGGTAGCTACTACAACTCGAACCATGGAGCCAATCTCACGAGCGCCAGTTGACGTGTGTGAAAGACGAAGGTACTCGGCAGCACGATCAACGCGATCAGGATCATCCCCGAGATGGCCGAGCCCGGAATTGCAGTTGTGACAGAGTAGACCGCGTATGACGCCAGTGGTGTGGTTGTGGTCAACCTGCAGGCTAGCAGAACGCGATGAAGTACCACAGACCCAACACGAACCCTGCCCCTTCTCGACGAGAAGATTGTACTCTGTAGTGGATAAACCACCCCGAGAACTACTACGACAATACTTACGGGGAGTCCCCAACGTCTCGACAACGTATTTGCCATCAGCACGAAGATGAACTCCCGCGACGGTGAGGGCCGCAATATTGTCCTTGAAGAAGCCGAGCGCAAGATTACAAGAACGGCAAAGGAATCCGCGAACAGCAGAACTACGCCAATAAAACGAACGGAAATGATCGTGATCAACGACTAAAGCATCACTCTGAGAACAGATATCACAACCACGACGAAGAGTAATCGCTCGACAGCGATCGGAATCGGCGAGTCCGTATTCTAACTCCCAGCGGCGACCGCGTCGGAGGCGATTGCGGTCGACTCGCCGCAGGGCCTCAACGACGTCAGGTGGATCGCCGAACAAGTCCAACTGCGAAGGACGCATAAGGATCTCGCGTTAGTTTGATTGGACGGAACACGAATACCGAAGGTTGGGGCGGCGCGATTTCAGTTTGCAGACTCTGCGAATCCCCTCTCAAATTCACGCGATCCGCGTAGTGCCTCGTCGGTATTTCAGTCGACAACTCCAATTCTAGATCTCATCGTCGGTCGTAATTATAGCGCGGTGTAGTGCGGGTGTGCAACCCATCACTCTGGCCGGAGGATGGCCGCCAGAGAACGGCGGGTGTCGCAGCAGCGCCTCGACCCGCGCGACCGCCGTGCCTTTCTTGGAGAGGTCATCGGTGAGGCACACCTGAAGAGTACGGCCGTGGATCTGATGCCTGGGTTCCGTGCGGACGCCGTTTTCATATCGGCTTGAGACGCTCGATCTAGGCATGCGACGCCTTCGATGAGCCGGGCCCGGCGGGCCGCTCATCCGGCAGACCTGAGCGCTTCCGGCGCGCCGAGGCCGTCGAAGCACCATTGCTTCGAGCACGGTTCACTGTCGGTGGTGGCTCGCCCGCCGACAGTCGGTCCAGAGAGCGGTGGCCGGATGGACCCGGCTGGCGCCGCGGGCCGGCAAGTATGCCGGGACGCCGAGAAGCAGCGGCACGCCGAGGAACGTCAGCGGGTCGAGCCCGTCGACCTCGAACTGCAGCTCGCCCAGCAGGAGGGTCGCGACGACAGCGAACGCCTGCCCGAGCGCGCCGCCGAGGACCACCGTTCGAGGCCCCCGGCGACGAGTAGCCGCACGACACGGGGCCATCGGCGCCGAGCGCCTTGCGGATGCCGATTTCGCGCGTCCGCCGGGCGACGCGGCAGTCTGACCACCCCATCGAGGCCCACCGCGGCGAGCGCCAGCGCCAGCACCCCGAAGGCCGACAGGACGGAGGCGGAGAGAGCTACTGGGGCAGCCGCATCAGCGCCAAGTGGCGGTCGATCGTCTTCGTCTCGAGGACCCGCAGGTCGGGATCCAGCTCGCGACCGGCGGTCAGGAGTGCGAGCGCGGTCCGCGCCGGGTCGATGGACATCATCGCTACGATCGTCAGCGACGGCGTGAACCGCTGCGAGTACCGGAAATGGATCATGCTGCGGGGAGACTCGCCGAGCGTCCTCACCTTCGCGTCGCTCGCCGACGACGAGCCACGGGGAGCGTGGTCGCGCCGCCGGACGAGCGGGCCGACGGTGTCACCGTCCGTCCAGAAGCGCCACGCCATCGCTTCACTGAAGATGACCACGGGCCGCGTGTCCCGCCGGTCGGCGACGTTGAAGTTGGGCCCGCGCGGACCGATATCGAACCCCGGCTCGACCTCGACCCGGTCCGCGATGAAGGCGCCGTGGTCGGTCGGCGGCACGAACCCGTCCACGTTGAAGTCGATCGAGCTCTGGCTGAGCGGGTTCAGGTGCAGGTTGCTGATGGCGCCGACCGCTTCGAGGCCGGGGAGCGCCCGGAAGAGATCGAGGAGGCGCCGCGTGTAAGACGCGCGCCTCGTCGGAACGCGAACCGGGTGGCCGGCGTCAGGAAGGTCATCAGCGCGGTCGGCTCGCGGCCGAAGCCCGGGTCGACCGACTGCACCCGCTGAAGGTTGCGGAGGAACAACCCTGCGCCGACCAGCAGCAGCAGCGAGATCGCCAGTTGCGGGACGACCAGCGCGTTGCGCCACCGGAGCTGACCCGGGTGGCCGCCCCCCGGCGTTCTCGCTTCGGATGGCGCCGGCCACGTCCGGCCGGGTGCTCTGCAGCGCCGGCACCAGACCGAGCAGGGCGCCGGCGACGACCGAGACGCGTCGACGACACGCGTACCGCCCGAGGCGGTACGTTCGGCCATAAGGGAACGTCAGGAATTGACAGCCAAAGTGACAGCCTACGGAGCGGAAATCGACGTGATCGCTGGAAGCCACCGGAAGCGGAGATCGGCGATTTCCTTAGCAAAACGGCCGATCCGGACCTCGACGGATACCGCTGGAACGGCCTGGATCGGACTGAAAATCATGGTGTCCGTACGAGCTCCTGCCAGTTCTGGGCCACCCACCTCCGCGTGCTGCTCACCGCCGCCGCATATGTGTTCTTCCAGCAACTGCCGCTGCGCGGCGCGCGCACCGCCAACTCGCGTCCCAGCCGGTACAGCCCGGCTCCTCCCACGCCATTCTCGACTCGCGAGATCGTTCGCTGCGAGGCCAAGGCCCCGCCCGTCACCGGCTCCCGTGCCACCAGCGCTCGTGCATCGGCAGGTCGGCGAGCCGCTCGCCGTCGTTGGCGTCGGGGTGACCGCAGGTGATTCTGAAGACCCGCTGGGCGATCCACTCCGCGACTGTGTGCCGGGTCCTCTCCGGCACGCGCTTCTCGACGAGGCTGAACCGACCGAACCCCTTCACGAGGCCGTAGATGCACCCCGCCGCCTTCAGCAGAACGGCACCGACAACGGAACTCGCCCCGGCGACATCGAACGAGGCCATCCCTGGCTTGTCGAACAATTCCGGACAGACGACGGCCCGTTCAGGACACTCATGCATGCTGCGGCCCAAAAGCGGCCTCTATACCGCGATTCAAACCCACGACCGCAACCGACCCGCGCTCCTCCCGGCAAGTGTCCCATGCGTTGCCACCCCACAGTGTGCTACACTAGCATGCGGGCTCTGGAGACAATGCCTGGGCCCCAGCGTAGAGCACTGATGAGTCTAGGTCTCGCCTGGAGGCCAGCATTACAGTGACCGTGAGGTCGCAAGCGCATGCCACGACGTACGTTCAAGACCGGAGCTTCGAAACCAATTGCAGCGCCGGATGCGGAAGCTCTGTTCCATGATCTGAAGCGCCGCAGTTCCTCGATTCAACATCTCTGGGCCCATCAGGCTGATTTGATTCGCCTTTATCACTCCGACCATCAAGAATCAGCCCACGTCGCGCTTGAGCTGCCAACCGGCGCCGGCAAGACTTTGGTCGGGCTGCTCATTGGCGAGTATAGACGCCGGCTCGGTGAGAGAGTCCTCTACCTGTGCCCAACCCGACAGCTTGTGCATCAGGTCTCCGAGCAGGCCAGCGATTACGGAATTCCCGCGCGGGTCGTCCTGCCGAAAACCTATCAAGACATCAACGACTACCATCTCGGAGCGGTAGTTGCGGTCACGACTTACAGCGCTCTATTCAACACGAACCCGAGGTTTACCGATCCACAGCTCATTCTGTTAGATGATGCTCACGCAGGCGAGGACTACATCGCTGGTCTTTGGTCACCTCGGATCTCTCGTGTCGAACATGACGACATCTACAAAGCCATACTGAATCTGTTCAAGAAGCATCTCGACCCGTGGTTTCGGCGCTCCCTTTTCACTACGTCTCCGTCACCTGAGGTTCGCTTCAAGGTCGAATTACTCCCACTACCTCACATCCTGAGCACGCTCCCCGCCTTGATCGATTTGCTCGAAGAGAAATTGACCGACAAAGCGAAGTTCCCGTGGAGCATGGTGCGCGAAGCGCTTCGGGCCTGCAATATCTTCGTGAGCTGGGGTGAAATCCTCATTCGCCCTTTGAGTCCACCGACAATGCGACACGCACCGTTTGCCGAGGCCAAGCAGAGAGTCTACATGTCCGCCACACTGGGCGCCGGTGGCGAACTTGAGCGTATTACAGGCGTCCGAAAGATCCAGCGTATCCCTGTACCAAAACAGTGGGAGCGCCACAGCGCCGGCCGCAGACTATTCATTCTGCCCAACCGCTCAATGGATCCCACCAGTATAGATGCTCTGCAAGCACGGGTCGTGACACAAGCGACGCGCGCGACGGTGCTGACGCCTACTTTGTTTGTTGCAAATAAAGTTGAACGCAATCTCAAGAAGGCAAAGATCCATGTCATGACAGCTTCAGATATAGAAGAATCGCTCGATTCCTTCGCCAAATCAAGGAATACGGCCCTCGTTCTTACTAATCGATACGACGGCCTTGATCTTCCTGACGAAGCGTGTAGACTGCTAGTCGTCGACGACCTGCCTGGTGGAGTCAATTTACAGGAACACTTTTTCCTAACGCGGCTTCGCGCGAGTTCTCTGTTGCGGGACCGCCTGAGGACCCGCTTCACCCAAGCTGTTGGCCGGTGTTCCCGCGGTCCGAACGACTACGCCGCAGTTTTGTTGGCAGGTAGCCGCCTCTTCGAGTTCTGTGCGAAACCAGACAATCGTATCGGAATGCATCCCGAGCTGCAGGCAGAACTGGAATTCGGGATCCAGAACAGTGAAGACTTGTCGATTCCTGTAGTCGTTGACTTGCTCGACCAATTCTACCAACAGGGCCCGGACTGGGAAGTGGCCGACGACGACATCAAGATTCGTAGAGAAACAAAGCACAGAGTCGCTGATCCCGTCGCTGGTCAACTCGCGGCCGTTGTAGCCGCGGAGATCGACTATGTCTATTCGCTTTGGATACAGGATTATGACACCGCCCTCGAACGCGCCATTGCGGTCAGCGATGGCCTTAGTGGGGACAGCCTAAAGGGCTACCGCGGCTTCTGGTATTACAATGCTGGTACCGCCGCGTGGCTGGCGGCCCAACAGCCACAGCGGCCCGACATGAGAGCACGAGCTAGGGAACTCTTTAAGCGGGCAGCAAAGGCCTCGAAGTCCGTGCCGTGGTTTGCGGAGTTGGGCACTCTGTCGTCAACTGCTCCCCCGCCGAACGACGTGGAGCACGGTCGAGTGGCGGAGGCGGTCTACTCTCGACTGGAGGAGATGGGATTCGTGGGTCCACACTTTGAGCAGCAGATGAGCGCTTTTGAGGCGGCTCTAGCCTCTACTGCAGCAGAAACGTTCGAGCCCGCGCTGTCGTTACTCGGACGTCTGTTGGGGTGGGAGGCCTACAAGCCTCTGGGGGATGGTCGGCCCGATAGTGTCTGGCTTCTCGGCGACCAACTGGCGATTGCGTTTGAAGCGAAGAGCGGCGAAAAACCAGAAGGAGGAATTTCCATCAAGACCGTTCGACAGGCCTTAACGCATGCGGCTACCGTCAAGAGTGAGGGGGTCCTCGCAAGCAACGGGGACGTTCTTGTGGCAGTGGCATCCCCCAGAGTCAGGATAGATCCTACAGCTGCGAGCCTTGCGAACGACCTTCGGTACGTCAGCTTGGAAGGCTTGCAGGAGATTGGAGCCAATGTTCGTGCCACGTTGAGGAGGCTTCGGGCTAATCTCGGCACTACGACAGACGCCGAGCGGGCGGTAACCGTAATTTGTGAGGCGTATGTGGAGAACGAACTAATGCCGACGAACGTTAGGGGTGCTGTAACGGCGGCTAGGCTCAAGACGCTACCGAAAGTTTCTGGATAGTAGACATGCACGGCTCTGGTCTGGCACGTCGGGATGGTGTTGGAATTGAGCGAAAGTGAAGTGAAAGCGGGTGACGACTCCTCCCCCCATCCTGTGGTAGGACAGGAGTGATCAGAAGGAGGATCGACCACTCATGGCGAAGCATGAGAAGCGGACGTCGCGCCGCCAACCCCTATCCTCCCGTTCGGTGATCAGCGGTACGGCGTCGATCACGACGGCGAAGGTGTGCCCCTACGAGTACACCGGCGCTTACGTGGTCGGTGACGAGGCCAAGCCCTTTCTCGATGCGTCCGTCAGCGTAGGCGTGAACGCCGTCCTCAACGGATTCGACAGTCCAGAGGCGACCGTCATCGGCGTCGTGGCTCGAGGAATGGGCAAGTTCATCGTGGAAGACGAGCACCGACTTGAGATCTTCGAGCTCTTCCGCTGGTATCGTCTCGGAACGGGCCTGTGATGTTGCCGACCCCAGCCGGAACCGCGAGCTGAGCGTCGGGATGGCGGTCGGCTCCAACGCAGCAGGCCTCATCCCGCCAACTCGTCGCGTGCGGCCTCAAGCTGGTGCTCGCCGCCGGCGTACTCGGACTGGCGCTGGCCGTCGCCGCGACCGGCCGGCTGAACGGGCTGCTGTTCGAGATCGACGCATTCGACCCGCTGACGTTCCCTCAGCATGCCCTTCGTGCTCAGCGTCGAGGCGCCGCTCGCGGCTTTAGGCTGCCGGCCCGCCGCGCCAGCCGGGTCAATCCCATTGCCGCTCTCCGGGTCGACTGACCGCCACCAGTCCGGGAGTTGGCGCGAGCGCTGGGCTCACCCGACGAGCCAAGGCCGCCAGAGACGACTCATCCGCACTTCGCGTCGAATCGATCCAACCCCTCTCGCCGGGATCCGCTCGGCTGATCCCGGATGTTAGCGGCAGAGGTTAGCAGCGTCCGTATCCTACTGAAAACAAGCCGGTTAATTCTCTGGCAACCGGCCTTCTAAACCGAGGGTCGCTGGTTCGAGTCCAGCCGGGCGCGCCACAGCTCCTCAGAGGCGGCACCCCGGCGTGTCCGCGGCGGCGTCCGCGATCCGTGCGCCGAGGTCTTCCAGCACCTCCGGTTCGCACGCGGCCTGCATCTGCTCGAACAGGATCCGCTCTTCCGTGTGGATGTGCGTCTCGAGCAACTCGCCGAAGGCGGTCAGCCGCTCTGCGAGGCGGGAGGTCGGATCGGCCAGGAGATCGCGGACCATACCGCGCATGACCTCGTGCTCGGCGATCAGGGCCCGCGTGCGGCTGGCGCCGTCACGAACGTCCCGCGCCGCGGCCGGAAAGACGTGCGCTTCCTCGATCTCGAAGTGCCGCCGCAGATCGGTCTCGAAGAAGTCGATGAGGCGGGCTACCTGCTGCGCCCGCTCCGCCGGCCAGTCCGCCCGCGGGTTGGTGGAACGCCCCAGGATCAACCGCCGGGCCAGCACCAGGCCGTGGTGGTGGTCGCGGGAGAGCGGGACGAGACCGGGGTGTCGCTTCATCGCGTTGCTCGCGTGCGCCCCGCGGGCGCCGTTGACCCGGATTGTAGTCTTTGCAGATGCGATCAATCTGCGCAGTTCCATGGATGCGGCTTCTCGCCGCCACGTGCACGACCCTCGTTTCGTCCGCGGCGTTCGCCCAGGGCGTGGGCTTTCAGGGCGGAATGACGATCAACCCGGAGCAGGTCTACGTCGGCACCCACCTCGAGCTGCCCCTGGGATCCGACCAGCTCGTCCTGCGTCCGGCCATCGACGGCGGATTCGGCAGCGGCCTGCGGGTGGCGGCCATCGGCGCCGAGCTTCAGTACCGCATCGAGCTGGGCAACTCCGGATGGCGGTTGTCGCAGGGCTTCGGGCCCGGGGTGTACGTCGCGAGATTCGCGAGCGGATTCGCGGACGAGGAGGCGACGGAGGTGAGCGGCGCGTGGACCTACGCGTTCGGCATCGTCCACGAGGGCGGGTTCTTCACCGAGTTCAAGGGAGGAGGTAGCAGAAGCTTCGCGATCCCGATGCTGCGGATCGGCGCGGGATTCACCATCCGGCCCGAACGGCGGTGAGCTACGAGCGGTCGAACCACTCGACGAAGCGGGAGGAGGGCTCCTCGACGATCATGACGCGGACGACCCGCTGATGCTCGTGCATGAGCTGCTTCGCCGCTTCCTTGGCGTCATCCGCCGACGCGTACTTCGCGGACGCCGCCGGCAGGTTGACCGCGCCGCCCCTGACCGTTGTCACCAGCTTGAACATCGTCCTCCCCGAATCGCGGGGCGATCATATCACCGGAACGTCTCTCGCCGTCGCTACGGAAGCGGCTCCACGTCGCCGGGCGCGTCGATCGGGGCGGCCAGCTCGCGCCACACCGGGGTCCCGTCGGTGCCGAGCAGCAGATCCACGACCAATCCGTAGCTGGCGATTCCGGCTTCGACGCGGTTGGCCCGCAGGTACCGGTCGTAGACGCGGCTCGCGCTGCGCCGGACCACCGGCACGGCCTCGCGCAGACGGGCCGCGATCGCGCGCAGATCGGCGCGCGGCCCGTCGGCAAGGCCGGCCCAGACCCGCTCGCGCACATCCGGCGGCAGATGGCGCACGAGTTGCGAGGAGAGATAGAGCCAGGCGCTGTAGCGGCTCTGCGCGTCGCCGGCCAGGCAGATCAGCACGCCGACGAAGCTCGCCTCGGACTCGTTCGCGTAGCCGGCCAGGTGCGACCATTCGTGCGCGACGAGGAACGGGCGCTCGAACGGCAGCACGGTTCCGTTGACCAGCACCTCGAGCGAGAAGGGGTTCAGCATGCCGTCGATGCCGGCGCGGCGGAAGTACGCCGTCAGCAGGGTCGCCTTGGGACGGCCGGCCGCCGCCGGGCGGATGGCGCCGAGACGCCTCTGCACCCGGTCGAAAGCCGGCCCGAGGCGCTCCGGCAGGTCCTCGAACGCGGGCCATGGACCCGCGCCGTGCGCCGGCGCGTGGAGCGCGTTCAGGCGGTCGACCGACTCCCCCGCCAGTGCCGCGAGCGACGCCGACGATATGCGCGCCGCGTCGTAGTCCAGCCTGGCCGTCAGCGGCTCGCGCCGGTAGTTGAGGCCCCACATCGCCAGAAAGACGAGATAGAGCGCCGCCGACACGGCGGCGGTATGCAAGGTCAGACGCGCGACGGCCGCGGTTCGCTCCCTCCAGGTCGCCCCCGCCCGGCGCAGTCCCCACCACCAGCCGCCGCCGATCCCGAGCACGCCGATCACCGCCGCCGGATCGAGCAGCGAGAATCCGACCAGGCTCGACACGGGGGTCACGACGTTCTGCCAGGCGAGATACCACTGCCGGGAGTAGGCGTGCTCCACCCACGACGCGGGAGTCGGCGCGAGCCCCGCGGCGACGGCTGCGGCAATGACGCCCACTGCCATCCACGACCGCGCTCCGAACCGGCGGAAAAACCCGGCCACCCCGGCCGGCCCACGTCCCGGCTCTCCGCCCGAGCGGACCGCCGCCGTCGATGCGACGTGGGGTTCCACCACGGATTGCTAGAGCTGATCGAGACGGACGCCCCGATCGTCGAACACGATGAAGTGCTTCGGGAGGATGCGGACCACCACGCGCTCGTCGGCGTCGAACGGCTCGTCCGCCAGCGCCCGCACCCGCACGCCCTCGGTGGCGACGGTCACCAGCGACCGCTCGCCGTACCGCTCGCTCGAGACGACGCGCCCGGGCCAGCCGGCGCCGTCCCGGTGGAGCCCCGCATGCCCTGGGCGAATGCCGACGGTGATGTCGCGGCAGAACTCCTCGGCGATGCGGCCCGCCAGCGACACGGTCCGGTTGCCGAGCAGGATGGCCTGCCCGTCCTTCTCCAGGATGGCCGGCACGAGGTTGATCCGAGGCTGGCCGAAGAGCCGGGCCACGAACTCGTTGGCAGGCCGGTCCAGCACCTCGGCCGGCGTACCGGCCTGCACGATGCGGCCGCGGTCCAGGACCGCGATCCGGCCGGAGACGGCCAGTGCGTCGTCGCCGTCGCGCGTCGCGTATATCAGAGTCCGGTGCTCGGGTTGCGAACGCAGGTTGCGCAGACCGCGCACGAACGCGCGACGGGCGCCGGCATCGCCGAACGCCCGGTCGCCGCTCAAGTCGTCCATGAGCAACAGATCCGGCAGGCTCTCGTCGTTCGGGGCAGCTCCCTCCCAGCCAACCCTCCGCACCGTTCCGTCTTCGGACGTAATGGTGAAGTGCACGTTGTCGGCGCCCTCAGACCAGCCGCCGGACCGCTCCCGCTCAGAACCGTCGAGCGCCATGTTCGGAAACGCGTAGCGGCGGATAGCAACCCCGCGCCATCTTTCAGTGCGCCACTGCGGCGGAAAGGCGTCGCCGGGACTGCCGAAACGCCACCCCCGGACGAGTCCCGGCCTCGTCTGGCCCGGCTCACGCTGATCGTCCGAGCCCATGAACACGCCATCGCGTCCGTCCGAGCGCCTGCCGATGAACCTGAGCAGGGCCGACTTGCCGGCGCCCGCCGGCCCGACCACGGACACGATCTCACCCGGTCGCGCATACAGGGAAACACGGTCGAGAATCGGTCTGGACGAGCCTTCGTCCTGTCGGGTGATCTTGTCGAGGAAGAGGTACATCACACGCGCCCGAGGCGGCGAGACCCCATGGTACACTTTCGAATGCCCGCCGAAGAAGACCTGACCTGGGGCCGATCCACGGTCGAGACGGCCTGCCCCCTCGACTGCCCCGACAGTTGCAGCCTGGCCATCTCGCTCGAGCGCGGGCAGATCACGAAGATCGACCACTCGCCGCGTTACGCCGGCACGAACGGCTTCATCTGCAGCAAGGTCCGCCGCTTCGACCGGCGCATCTACGGCGAGGAACGCCTGCTTCATCCGGGCTCCCGGCGCGGGGCGAAGGGCGAAGCGAGCTTCAACCGGATCACCTGGGATCAGGCCCTCGAGACCATCGCCGGACGCATGCGGGCGATCCGCGACAAGTTCGGCGCCGAAGCGATCCTGCCGTTGTCCTACGGCGGCTCGAACGGCCTGTTGTCGCAGGATACGAACGATGCCCGCCTGTTCCGCGCCTTCGGGACCTCGCGGCTCGCGCGCAACGTGTGCGCCGCGCCGACGACCACCGTGACCGGCGCCCTCTACGGCCGCATGGCGGGCGTGGCCTACGAGGACTACCGCCACGCGCGACTCATCGTCATCTGGGGCGCCAACCCTTCCACCTCCGGGTTCCACCTGGTGCCCCACGTCCGGCAGGCGGCGCGCGACGGGGCGACCGTCGTGGTCATCGATCCGCGCCGGACGCCGCTTGCCAAGCGCGCGGACATCCACCTCGCGGCGCGGCCGGGGACGGACGTGGCCATCGCGCTGGCGATTCACCGGTTCCTCTTCGAGCACGGCTTCGCGGACGAGCAGTTCCTCTCGGCGTGGACGCACCACGCGGACGAGCTCCGGCAACGTGCGTCCGAATGGACGTTCGAGCGCGCCGCCGCCGTCGCCGAGGTGGACCCCGACCTGCTCGAGAAGGTCGCGGAGCTCTACGCGGAGACCTCTCCCGCCGTCATCCGCTGCGGATGGGGCCTGGAGCGCAACCGCAACGGCGGCAACGCGGCTCTCGCGGTGCTGGCCCTGCCCGCGGTCGGTGGCAAGTTCGGCGTCCGCGGCGGGGGGTACTCGATGAGCAGCTCGCGGGCCATGCCGTTGTCCGAGGAGGCCTGGATCGAGACCGGCGAGCCCGACACGCGCCTCGTCAACATGAACCAGCTCGGCCGTGCGCTGACGGAGTCCGACGACCCTCCGGTCAAGATGCTGTTCGTCTACAACTGCAACCCGCTGGCCACGATGCCGGCGCAGAACCGGGTGCTGGCCGGCCTGAAGCGGGACGATCTGTTCACGGTGGTCTTCGACCAGGTGATGACCGACACCGCGCGCTGGGCCGACGTCATCCTGCCGGCGACGACGTTTCTCGAGCAGTACGATCTGGCCCTCGGCTACGGGCACGGCGCGGTGCAGCTCGTCCAGCCGGTGATCGAGCCCGTCGGCGAGTCGCGCCCCAACGTGGAGGTT
Source organism: Acidobacteriota bacterium (assembly GCA_009861545.1). Classification (NCBI taxonomy): domain Bacteria; kingdom Pseudomonadati; phylum Acidobacteriota; species Acidobacteriota bacterium. Next base: position 14,588 of record VXME01000090.1, read on the forward strand.
TTCGCGGAGCTGGCGGCGCGGCTCGGAATCGAGATCGGCGAGCTTCTGCAGAGCGACACCGGCACGCTGATGCACGTGGCCGGGGCGCTGCCGGACAACGCCGGCGAGGAGCTCCTGAGCCGCGGCATCACGCGCGGCGGGTCGCCTGCCGCCCCGGTGCAGTTCGTCGATGTCTTTCCGCGGACGCCGGACGGGCGGATCGACCTGCTGCCGGCCGTTCTGGAGCGTTCCGCCCCGCTCGGCCTATACCGCTTCCGCCCGGAGCCGGCCCCCGACCGCTACCCGTTGGCCCTCATCTCCCCCGCCACCGACAAGACCGTCTCGTCGACGCTCGGCGAGTTGCGTACGCGGCAGGCCCGGCTGCAGATACACCCGCGCGACGCCGACGCACGCGACCTGTCCACCGGGGACGTGGCGCGGGTCTTCAACGACGAGGGCGAGATGCACTGCGCGGTCACCGTGGACCCGGACGTGAAGCCGGGCGTGGTCAGCCTGCCGAAAGGGCTCTGGCGGCGCAACACGATGAACGGCGCGACCGCGAACGCACTCGTTTCCGACGATCTGACGGACCTGGGCGACGGCGCCTGCTTCAACGACGCCCGCGTCGACGTCACCCGCGTCGTGACGGCCGAGCTCGGGGGACACAACATCGCCATCTGGACCGGGCCCGCGCCGCAGAAGCGGGTACACTAGAAGCCTGCGCCGCACGACGGCCGGGCAGGGAACGGGGAAAGAACGACGATGGCCGACACGCCGCCCGGAGGACGCACCGTCAAGTGCGTCAAGTTCCAGAAGGAGATGCCGGGGCTCGACGAGCCGCCGTGGCCCGGCGATCTCGGACGACGCATCTACGACAGCGTGTCGCAGGAGGCGTGGAAGCTCTGGGAAGAGCGGATGAAGATGATCCTCAACGAGTACCGCCTGATGCCGTGGCAGAAGGAGGCTCAGGCGTTGGTGGCGCGCCAGATGGAGGAGTTCTTCTTCGGTGAAGCGTCGGCGCTGCCGCCCGAGTACGTCCCACCGCAGGCGAAGCAGTAGCCCGCGGCGCCGGCTGCCCCGGCAGCCCGTACAGGAACTCCTACGCCATCGCGGCGGTGACCGCAATCTCCGACGCCACGCGAAACGTGAGCCTGTCGTGGGCGGCGCGGACGGCGGCCACGACATCCTCGGGGTTCCTCCCCCGCGCGAAGATGAATCCCGGATAGCTCGCTCCCTCCGGCCACGGCACCAGCCGCTGGCCGGGCTTCGTCGTGATGACGATGTCCTCCACCAGCGGAACCGAGCGTGCCGCGTCGAGCCCCGCTACGCCCTGGCAGATTCCGGCGCCCGGCACCGGGATCATCATGACCGCCGACGCCTCTCGTTTCACGGCATAGTGACGAGCCACCGGGCGGCCGAGTGCATGCTGGAGCAGCACCTCTTCCAGGGAGTGCCCGTCGCGGTTGGTTCCGCCGAAACGCAGAACCCTGGAACAGAGGCCGCCGATGGGCCGGGCCGCCACCTCGATCACGACGGCGCCGCGGGGGCCCAGACGGCACTCCGCGTGAATGGGACCGTGGGTCAGACCAAGCGCCTCGACCGCGCCGCTCACCTGCTCGATCACATCGCTCCGTTCCTCGGCTTGCAGGCGATCCGGCGTAACGTAGATCGTCTCCTCGAAGAAGGGACCCTCGAGCGGGTCCGGCTTGTCGAAAATCGCGAAGATCTCCAGCTCTCCGTTCGTCACCACGCCTTCGACGGCGACCTCGCGGCCCGGAATGTACTCCTCGATCGCCATCGAGTCGTTGGCCGGATCCCGGAGCATCCGAATCTCCGGTGAGGCGAGCAGCCGGCGCAGCCGCTCGGCCGCGGCAACCAGCTCGACCGGGGTGTCGGCGCGGATGACGCCCCGGCTGGCGGCCAGCCCGAGCGGCTTGACGACGCAGGGATAGGCGACCCGTTCGAGCAGCACGCCGTTGTCGCGGTCCACGGGAATCGACCGGAACCACGGCGTGCGCAGTCCCGCCGCCCGCAACCGCATGCGGGTCTTCAGCTTGTGCCCGGCGACGCGGACGGCGGCCGGAGGATGCGCGGGCAATCCAAGCATGCGCGCCGCGAGGGCGCCGATCAGCGCCGGCCTGTCGCCCACCGCAAGCACCGCATCGAACGGCGCCGCCGCGGCCGCGCCGGCAATCGCCCGCACAGCCGCATCTTCGTCTTGGAACGGGGTCGGCACCGCGCCGTCCCGCCACGGGTCGTCCAGCCGGTGACACCGATCGGTGGCCAGAATCAGCTCGGTACCGAGGCGCTCGGCCGCCGCACCGAACGACCGGATCTGATAACCGGTGGTGGCGGCGACCAGCAGCACGCGGGGCGCACGAGTTGGCAGGCGCATGGGAAGCGGGATTCGTGTACCTCGCACGGACTCGGCCGACGGCAACCGATGCCGAAGTTCGTGCGAGCCATATGATGCCCCAGAGCAACCACGCAACACAAGGGTGGTGCGAGCAGGGAGCGCCAGCCCGCTAGCGCCCCGAAACGACTCGCTGGCTCGCCGTTTCGGCCCATCCGATATTAAACAAAGGCAGCGCCAACGGCCAATAGGCGCTTTAGGATGGGCGGTTGTGTGGGGGTAAAAAAATTTGGGGGGGG
>VXME01000091.1 GCA_009861545.1 Acidobacteriota bacterium
CGTGGACTGGCGACCCGTTTCGTGCCGCAAACGTCCTGCGGCGCAGACTCCTAGACCGGATCGACCGGACCAATGTCGCGCGCCTGCGGGTGGCCTGGCGGCGGCCGGCCATCGATGCGTCGTTGACCGAGCCGTTTCCCGAGTTGGAGCCGTCCGGCTACCTGCGGGCCACCCCGATCCTGATCGACGGGGTCCTCTACGCGTCGAATGCCGTCGGCCTCGTCGAGGCGTTCGATCCGGGCACCGGCGAGACCCTCTGGCTGCAGCGGCCGCCGCTCCCGACGCTGGCGGGGGTGGCGGGCCGCGGGGTTCACGGCGTGGCGTTCTGGTCGGAGGGTGCGGACCGGCGCATCTTCTCGTTCCGCAACCGGTTCCTGTATGCACTCGACGCGGAGACGGGGGAGTCGATAGCCGGGTTCGGCAACGGCGGCCGCGTCGATCTGACCCCTGCCGGTGCAACGACCGCCCGCGGCGGGGCGAGCCCGATCGTGGTGGGCGACGTCATCGTGGTGGCGGGTGTGGTGGACGGCGCCGGCGACAGCGGCGTGCGCTGGCGCAACAGCGCGTCGGAGAACGTGCGGGGCTACCACGCGCGGACCGGCGCGCTGCGGTGGACGTTCCACGTGGTGCCGCGTCCGGGCGAGCTCGGCGCCGATACCTGGGGCGCGGGTTCCCTCGGGGCGTCGGGCGACCTCGGGTCGTGGTGCTGCCTCAGCGCCAACCCCGAGCTGGGATACGTCTACGTGCCGCTTACCGCGCCGACCGCCGCCTACTACGGCGGCCACCGGCCCGGCGACAACCTCTTCTCCAACAGCCTGGTCGCGCTCGACGCCGCCACCGGCGAGCGGGTCTGGCACTTCCAGATGGTGCATCACGACCTGTGGGAGTACGACACGGTGGGGCCCCCGACACTGGGGGAGATTACCGTCGACGGCCGCCGCATCCGCGCCGTGATGCAGCCGAGCAAGACCGGATTCCTGTACGTGTTCGACCGGGAGACGGGTGAGCCTGTCTGGCCGATCGAGGAGCGCCCCGTGCTGCCGTCGACCGTGCCGGGCGAGCGGGCGTCGCCGACCCAGCCGTTTCCGACGAAGCCGCCGCCGTTCGCGCACCAGGGCGTCAGCGAGGAGGACCTGATCGACTTCACGTCGGACCTCGAGGAGCAGGCCCGAGCCGTCGCCGACCGTTTCGTCCTCGGACCCCTCTTCACGCCGCCATCGGTCGTCAGCGACGAGCCCGGCGGCGCCGACGGTACTTTGGCCCTCCCCGGCTCGTGGGGATCGGGCAACTGGAACACCGGCGCGTTCGATCCCGAGACCGGCTTCTACTACGCCTTCTCGCACCTCGTCCCGCGCGTCTACCGGCTGGCGGACGCCTCCGGGGAGGAGAACGCCGAGATGGCGTACCACAGCCCGAACCGCGACGCGCCGTACCTGGACGGCATCCCGCTGATCAAGCCGCCCTGGGGCCGAATCTCGGCGTTCGACATGAACCGCGGGGAGCTCATATGGCGGGTGGCCAACGGCCGCGGCCTGCGCGACCATCCGGCGCTGCGCGGTCTGGACTTGCCGCCGCTCGGCATCGCCAGCCGCCCGGTGACGCTGGTGACCGCCACGCTGCTGTTCATCGGGGAGGGCGGCAACGTCTTCGGCGGCATCCAGGAGAACATGTGGGGGCCGACCTTCCGGGCCTACGACAAGGCGACGGGATCGGTGGTCTGGGAGATGGAGCTGCCGGCCGGGACCACGGGCGGGCCGATGACCTACCTGCACGAGGGGCGGCAGTACATCGTGGTCCCCGTCGGCGGACGTGACCGGCCGGCGGAGTGGGTGGCGCTGGCCCTGCCGTAATCTTGGTTGCTTTTCTAGCCGGCAAACTTGCCGGCGCGAATCATGCAATCCTTGACGCTGGTGCGCGTGCTGGGGCATGATGTCCAGGATGCTCCAGCACGTTGAGGATCCGGACATCGAGTCAAGGGCCGCCAGGGCCGGATTGAAGTTCGGGGACAAGAGTGTCCACACGAGCCGCACCATCATGCTCGCGGACCTCGGCGAGCTTCTCGCGGCCGTTCCGCCGGAAGCGGCACGAGCAGACTACGCGGCGGCGATCATCGACGAGAACGTGCTCGGCAAGGCGACCATCGCGACGCGCCGCTGGACGGGACAGCGTCTCGGCGAGCTGTACGCGCTCGACCCGCGCCTGCCGATTTTCAGGGTCGTGCGGCGACTCTGGTCCGTCGACCTGCCGGGACGTCCGCTGCTGGCGATGCTGTGCGCGCTGGCGCGCGATCCCCTGCTGCGCTCGACGGCCTCGGCCGTGCTCGCTCTGCCGGTCGGAACGGAACTCGTCAGATCGCGATTCCTGGATGAGATACGAAAGGTCGTCGGTGCGCGGCTGAACGAGTCGGTGCTCGACAAGGTAGCGCGAAACGCGGCGAGCTCGTGGGCGCAGGCAGGACACCTGCAAGGCCGCATGCGAAAGATACGCACCAGCGTGACGCCGACCCCCGGCTCCGTGGCGATGGCTCTCTGGCTCGGTGCCCTCGAAGGGCTCGGCGGCCCGGCGTTGCTCGATTGCCACTGGACGCAGGTACTCGACCGTGCTGGCCAGGATCTCCTGCCGATGGCGTTCGAGGCGAAGCGACTCGGTCTGATCCACGCGCGCGCCGGGGGGGGCGTCGTCGAGATCAACGCCAGCCGGTTGGATCCCGCGGCAGCCAGGACTTGAGCAATGGGCAAGATCGAAGACCTGGCGGCCGTCTACGAGCGACATGTGAGCGTGCCTTGGCAACGCAGCGTGTCCGGCGCGCAACGGGTGATGCTGGTGGTCTACGACAAGGAGCTCGAACGCACGCTGAGAGACCGAATCGGTGAATTCGAGCAGGCGACGCGCCGTAGCGAGCACGACTGGACGCTCGTCGACTGCACGCGTTGGTTCGCCGAGTGGATGGCGCAGGACGAGTACCGCGAAGCCTGGTTCGAAGATCCGGATCTGCTCGGAATGAAGCTGCAAGGCGAGTTTCGCGAAGCGGTCGCCAGCAGGCTGCGAACCCGACTCGAGGCGGCCGGCGACAACACTGTCGTCGCGTTGCTGGGCGTGGCCTCCCTCTACGGCTTTCTGCGCGTTTCGGAGGTGATTCGTTCGGTGGAGCAGACGATTCACGGACGATTGGTGGTGTTCTTTCCGGGCACCAAGAACGAGAGCAACTATCGGCTGCTCGATGCCCGCGACGGCTGGAACTACCTGGCCCAGGGGATCACGCTGCACGATGGAGGACCGGCGTTGTGAAGATTCACGAGGTGCTCGATCGCGACCCGCGCACCACACGGCTCGCCAACAACGGGCAGGCGCGGATCGTCGACGTCGCCGACGCCCCGGCTCTCGAGGAACTGCGTGCGGAGCTCGAGACGTTCGTTTGCGACGGGCAGTTCGGCGACGCTCTCCAGCGCATTCTCGACCGTTATCTGGCGAACCTCGGGACCCCGAAGCAGGACTCGGCCTGGGTCAGCGGTTTCTTCGGCAGCGGCAAGTCGCACCTCCTGAAAATGCTCACCCACCTGTGGGTGAACACCCCGTTCCCGGATGGGACGACCGCGCGCAGTCTCGTTCGCGGCGGTTTGCCCGATGAAGTGCAGGCGCAGCTTCGCGAGCTGGACACCCACGCGCACCGGGCCGGGCGGTCTCCCGTGGCCGCAGCGGGAACACTGCTCGGCGGCAGCGTCGATCACGTCCGTCACAGCGTGCTGTCCATTCTGCTCCGCGCCCGCGGCCTGCCCGCGCTGTATCCCCTGGCGCGCTTCTGTTTCTGGTTGCGCGAGCAGGGACTGCTCGACGGCGTTCGCGCGGCGGTCGAGGCAGCCGGGAAGGACTGGCTGCGCGAGCTCAACAACCTCTACGTAAGTCCCGTCATTGCCGACGCCATCGTTGCCGCGGATGCCGGCTTCGCAGCGGACGGCAAGGCGGCGCGGCAGCTTCTGACGCGGCAGTTCCCGCCGTTGAGGACCGACATCTCGACCGAGCAGTTCATCGAGGCCGCCCGGCTCGCCCTGTCGGAGAACGGCGAGCTGCCGCACACCGTGCTCGTGCTGGACGAGGTGCAGCAGTACATCAACGAGGCCCAGGATCGCTCGGCCGCCCTCACGGAAGTGGCCGAGGCGGTGCAGACCCAGTTCTACAGCCGGGTCATGCTGGTGGGCGCCGGACAGTCGGCGCTCTCGGCCGGCACCCCGGCGCTGATGTGGCTCCGCGACCGCTTCCGGATCGCCGTGGAGCTCACCGATGCCGACGTCGAGGCGGTGACCCGCAAGGTGCTGCTCCACAAGCGGCCGAGCGCCGGCCCGGCGATCGAGGAGATGTTCGAGCGGCACGCGGGCGAGGTTGCTCGCCACCTGCAGGGCACCCGGGTGGGGTCGCGGCCCGAGGATACGCATATCCGGGTAGCCGACTATCCGCTGCTCTGCACCCGCCGGCGTTTCTGGGAGGCGTGCTTCCAGGCGGCCGATGCCGCCGGAAGCCACAGTCAGCTCCGATCGCAATTGCGCATTCTGCACGACTCGCTCGAGAACGTGGCCCATCGCTCGCTGGGCGCCGCGATTCCGGCGAGCGATCTGTTCAGCGCGCTGGCGCCGAGCCTGGTAAGCACGGGGGTGCTGCCCAACGAGCTCAACACCCGGATCCAGAAGCTCGACGAGGGCAGCAGCAACGGGGGACCGCTTCAGCGAGACCTCTGCGGCCTCGTCTTTTTGATCGGAAAGCTGCCGCGGCAGGAGGGTACGGATCTTGGGGTGCGTGCCAATGCGGGCACGTTGGCCGACCTTGTCATCGACGATATCACCACCGACTCCGGTACCCGACGCCACGAAATCGCCCATACGCTCGAGTTGCTGGTTAAAGACGGCGTACTGATGAAGGTCGGCGAAGAGTATCGACTGCAGACGACCGAAGGCGCCGAGTGGGACCGCGCCTTCCGCGAGCGCCGGCAGGCGCTGACCGAAGTCGAGATCGCCACCCGCCGTGATCAACTCTTCGCCCACGCCGTCCTGGAGGTGCTCGGCGGAATCAAGCCGGTGCAGGGGCAGGCCAAACTGCGCCGCAAATTGGCGATGCATACCGGTACCGAGCCGCCGCCCGCGAATGGCGAGGTCGTCAGTATCTGGCTGCGCGACGGCTGGTCGTGCGGCCGGAACGATGTGGAGAACGAGGCGCGCCGGCTTGGCGCCGACGACCCGACGCTGCACGTTCATCTTCCGAAAAAGAGCGCCGACCTGCTCAGGGGCCACATCCTCGACGTCGAAGCGGCTCGGCAGGTGCTCGATCACTACGGTGTTCCGGCCTCGCCTGAAGGGCGGGAGGCCCGCGAGAGCATGGAGAGCCGTCGCGCCGGCGCTGCCCAGGACCGGGACGCGATCGTCAGCGACGTGCTGCGCGCGGCGACGGTTCTTCAGGGCGGCGGCTCCGAGGTATTCGGGGAAGGCTTGGGCGAGAAGCTCAGGACGGGCGCCGACGCGTCCCTCGCGCGTCTCTTTCCGAGGTTCGACGACGGTGATCATCGCGGGTGGGAGTCGGCGGTCACGCGCGCCAGGCAGGGCTCGGACCAGCCGCTCAAGGTAGTCGGCTGGGATGGGGCGACCGACGGCCACCCGGTCGCCAAGGAGGTGCTCGGCACGGTCGGCGCCGGCGCCCGGGGCACCGCGCTCCACAAGCTGCTCAAGGCCGCCCCCTACGGCTGGCCGCAGGACGCCGTCGACGCCGTGCTCATCGCGCTGCATCGCGCCGGGCATCTGCGCGCGACCCGAAACGGACAGCCGGTGGCCGCGGGCGCTCTCGATCAGGCCGGCATCAAGGCGGCGGAGTTCCGTCCGGAGAAGGTTCGCCTGACCACCGGTCAGCGGATTGCGTTGCGGGGGCTGTTCGGGAAGCTAGGAGTCAACACGAAGAGCGGAGAGGAAGAGAACCGTGCGCCCGAATTCCTCGGCGCACTCGGTGTGCTCGCAGGACGCGCGGGCGGACCGGCGCCGCTGCCGCCCGCTCCGGATACGACGGTCATCGAGGACATGAAGCGGTTGGCCGGTCCCGAGCAGCTCGCGGCGATTCACGCGCGGAAGGGCGAGCTGGAGCGGCGGATCGAGGACTGGAACACGCTCGCCGAGCGCGCCGAGGTCAGGATGCCGGGCTGGAAGCTGGCGCTTGCGTTTCGTCGCCAGGCGGATGGGCTGCCGGTCGCCGCGAGTGTCGGCGCGGACATCGACGCCATCGCTGCGCACCGCTCGTTGTTGACGGGGAACGACCCGGTCGGGCCGATCGTCGCCACGTTGGCCGCCGCTCTGCGCGAAGCACTCGTCGGGAAGCACAAGGACCTCACCGGGGCGATTGAGACCGCCGGCGCAGCGCTCGCCGGCGATGCGACCTGGTTGGGGCTCGACACGACGGCACAGGCCGAGATCCGCCGCCGTCTCGGTCTCGACGCGCCGCCGCCGCTCAACGTCGCGACGGACCGTGATCTGCTGCGCACGCTCGACGCCCGATCGCTCGCGGCGTGGCGGTCCGAAATCGACGCGGTGGATACCCGGGTCGGGCGGGCCCTGCAGGAAGCAGCCGAGCGGATCGATGCGAGCACGCCGCCCGGTGGCACGGATGCGACGGGCGATACGAATCCGCCGACGCCGCCCCGCACGACGACCATCCACGTACGCCGAGGTACGCTGCCGGACGAACCGGCGGTGCGGGAATGGTTGCGGGAGCAGGAACAGAGATTGAACGATGCTGTTCGTCACGGGCCGGTAATCGTGCGCTGACGCTGCTGGGTGGAAACGAGGGCGGCACATGCTTGGCACTCTCCAACTGGAAAAGTTCCGTGGGTTCGAGACGTACGCGTTGACCGATCTCACGCGCGTGAATCTGCTCGTCGGCAAGAACAACTGCGGCAAGACGTCGATTCTCGAGGCGATCCATTTTCTGGTTTCAGGAGGGGATCCGTTCGTTCTCACGGGGACAGCGAATCGGCGCGGTGAAGTGAGCGACACGGGCGCCACAGCGCGAGGATGGCGACCCGATGTCTCCCACTTCTTCTTCGGCCATCGTCTCGAGCCGGGGGCGGCCTTTCGTCTTCTTGGCGACGGCTACGAGCCGGTTTCAGTTGAGGTTCGCCTTGCTGAGGCCGCCGACGACTACGGGTCTCGATACGGCGATGACGATTCGGAGCGCGCCTTCCCGCTCGTTCTTCAGTTGGAGCGAAACGCGCAAAAGAGTGTTCTTCCGCTCAGGGAAAACGGATCCCTGATCGAGTCCCGAATTCGATTTCGATCGCCGCGACGGACTCTTGCCGGTCCGTTACCGCGAAGGCCCGAGGACCTGACGCCGCCGTTCGAATTCGTCACTCCGGACTCGCTCGATCCGGATCGCATGCGAACCATCTGGGACAGGGTCCTGACCGAAGATCGGGAATCGGAGGTCATCGATGCCGTGAAGCTCCTGGACGGCGACCTGAAGTCCATTCGCTTCCTGACGAGCGATGCTTCGCGGGCGCGGTCGGACCGGGCAGGCGTGTTGCTCGGTTTCGAGGGGGGCGGCCCGCGTGTGCCCCTGGGGAGCTACGGCGATGGGATGCGGCGGCTTCTTGCGCTTGCCCTTGCGTTCGTACAAACCGCAGGCGGCGTACTGCTGGTCGACGAGATCGACACGGGGCTGCATTGGACGGTGATGGAAGACATGTGGCGACTGGTCGTCGATACCGCGCGCAAGTCGTCGGTGCAAGTGTTCGCGACGACGCACAGCTACGACTGTATCCGCGGGCTCTCGTCACTCGTTGAATCCCATCCGGATCTCGCCGGCGACGTTTCCATCCACAAGATAGGGCGGTCCATCCGCAAGGCGGTGCACCTCGACGCGGACGATATTCGGGTGGCTGTCGAGCAGAACATCGAGATGCGTTGATGGCGACCGAAACCGCGCGATCCGTCCTTCGTGTGGAGGGGTCCGATGACCTGCATGCGCTCGTGCACCTGCTCCGCCACCATGGCATCGATCATGACCGGTGGGCCTGGTTTCCTTCGATCGTGACTGCCGGCGAGGGCGCGGACGCCCCGGGGGACGGCAGGATCGCGCTCCTGCGGGGCGTTCGGACGGCGGTAAGGCTGAGCGAGGGCAAGGCCGTCGGCTTCGTACTGGATGCGGACGATTCCGTCGAGAATACGTGGCGGGCGATTTCCGACCGCCTCGAGAGAGCCGGGGTGGTACCGCCGCCGGCCATTCCCGTGGAAGGCTTCGTCGGGGAATCCGCCGAGTACAACACCAGGGTCGGCGTATGGCTGATGCCGGACAATCAACAGGAAGGGGTGCGGGGAGAGGGAACGCTCGAGCGCTTTCTTGAAGCTCTCGTTCGGGGGGAGGACCCCTTGCTTCCATATGCTCGGCAAGCCACAACGCAGGCGAAAGCAGTTCATGGAGCGGGCTATCCGGACGGCGACGTCAGGAAGGCGATGCTGCATGCGTGGCTGGCCTGGCAGGAGGAGCCGGGGCTGCCGTACGGCACGGCGATCCGGGCCCGGTACTTTCGTCACGACAATCCGGCAGCCGAGCAATTCGTTGCCTGGTTTCGTCGCGTGTTCGAGGGGGGTTTCGCGCTCGCTGCCGAGGATGCTCGCCATGCTTGACTCGCCTGCAGCACTGCTACGGAGCATCGGGCTCGGAGAGGGCGCGCATCTCGAGCTGAAGGAGGTCGTGTTCGCCGGAGAGCGGGTCAAGGGACCTGGGCGCGAGCAGCTCGCCGACGAACTCGCGGCGTTCGCCAACGGTCACGGCGGCGTGCTTGTGCTCGGCGTCGATGACCGTACGCGGGACATCGTGGGCATTGCGCTGGAGCGGCTCGACGCCGCCGAACAGTACGTGACCGCGATTGTCGACGATTCGATCAAGCCGCCGATCTATCCCTTGATCGAACGGCTTGAGCTGCTGGATTCGGAGGGCGTGGCGCGACCGGTCCTGCGCGTCGAGGTCTCGCCGAGCCTGTTCGTGCACGAGAGCCCCGGCGGGTTTCTGCATCGCGTCGGCAGCGCGAAGCGGAGGATGGAGCCCGACTTCCTGGTCCGTCTCCATCAGCAGCGCAGCCAGTCCCGGCTGATCCGGTTCGACGAACAGCCGCTTCACGATGCGTCATTCGCCGATCTCGATCGCGCGCTGATCGACCGTTTTGCGGTCGACGGCATGGGCGACGACAGGGAGACCCTGGCGTGCAAGCTCGGCATGGCCGCAAGGTCAAGCGCGCGCGGTCCCCTCCCCACCGTCACGGGGATTCTGCTGGGGACCACGGAGCCGATCGAGCGGCTGCCGCATGCCTATGTGCAGGCGGTGGCGTACCGCGGGCGCAGTGTGCCCGAGTCGCTGGAGTCCCCCTGGTACCAGCTCGATGCCGCCGACATTTCGGGGCCGGTCGACCGGCAGATCGCCGGGGCCTGTCTGTTCGTCGCCCGCAACCAGAAGGTGCGTGCAAGAAAGACGATGGGGCGTATCGACCTGCCGCAGTACGATATGGCGGCGGTGTTCGAAGCCGTCGTCAATGCGGTAGCGCACCGCGACTATGCCATGCACGGCGCGCACATCCGCCTGCACCTGTATTCGGACCGCGTCGAATTGTCCTCGCCCGGCGCGCTTCCGAACAGCATGACGGTGGATGATCTTCCATACCGGCAAACGAGCCGCAACGAAACCCTCACGGGCCTGCTCGCGAGGTGTCCCATCCCGACGGGGATTCCAGGGCTGGAGACACCGAGGCAGACGCTGATGGACCGCCGCGGCAATGGGGTTCGGGTCATTCTGGAGAACAGCGAGAAGTTGTCGGGGAAGCGGCCCGTCTACGAGACCTTCGGCGACGAGTTGCGGTTGACGATCTACGCCGCCGACCCGGCCGCCGGAGGGGCGGCAGAGTTGCCGCCGGAGTGAGCGAGAGTGGAACCGCTATCCGTTGACCTCCGAAACCGGCTCGCCTCGACCATCAAGGCCGCGCGGCGCGCGGGCGAATCCGGCGCCCGCAACGCGCTCGGCATGCTCGCGGTCGGCGACGCCCGCGCGCACCCATCGATGTCTTCGGCGGAGCAGGACCTGCGGCGCCGCCTGCGGGCGCACGGGCGTCAACTCGGGGACGGGCGCGATGCCGAAACCGGCGAGCAGAAGATCGACCGCCTCGCCCACGAGGTGGCCTACGAGCACTGGCACCGGATGCTGTTCGCCCGCTTCCTGGCGGAGAACGAGCTCCTCATCGAACAGGAATCGGGCGTCGCCGTGTCGCTGGCGGACTGCGAGGAGCTGGCGCGCGAGCAGGGGCAGGATCGCTGGACGCTGGCCGGCCGCTTCGCCGAGTCGATGCTGCCGCGGATCTTCCGGAGCGACGATCCGGCGCTCGCCGTCAGGCTGGCGCCGGAGACGCGGCAGGAGCTGGAGCGGTTGGTCGAGGCGCTGCCGGCCGAGGTCTTCACCGCGCGCGACGCCCTGGGCTGGACCTATCAGTTCTGGCAGGCGGAGCGGAAGGACGCGGTCAACAAGAGCGGCGTGAAGATCGGCGCCGACGAGCTGCCCGCCGTGACGCAGCTCACCGAGCGCTACATGGTGCTGTTCCTGCTGCACAACACCGTCGGCGCGTGGCGTGCGGTCCGGATCCTGGCCGCGCAACCGGAACGCGCCGCGACCGCCGCGAGCGAGGAGGAGTTGCGGCGGGCCGTGCGCCTGGAAGCGGACGGGGGCTACGACTTCTCGTATCTGCGATTCGTGCGTGAGCCGCGGGACGGCGACGACGCGGAGCAACCGACGGGGCCCTGGCGGCCGGCGGCCGGGCGCTTCGAGGGCTGGCCCCGCACGGCGGCCGACCTCCGCGTGTTCGATCCCTGCTGCGGCAGCGGCCACTTCCTGATCGAATGCCTCGATCTGCTGGTCCGCCTGCGCATGGAGAAGGAACGGCTCGCACCGGGCGCCGCGATCGACGCCGTGTTGCGGGACAACCTGTCCGGTCTGGAGATCGATCCGCGCTGCACGCAGATCGCCGCCTTCAACCTGGCGTTGACCGCGTGGACCTGGCCCGATGCGGGCGGCTATCGGCGCCTGCCGGACCTGAATCTCACCTGTTCCGGATTGGCGCCCAACGCCCCTCGCGACGAGTGGACCCGGTTGTCGGATGATGCGGCCGACGCCGGAGGACTTCCCTCGAAGCGCGACCTGTTCGGCGTCGAGGACACGCTGATGTCCGCGCCGCTCCGCAACAGCCTCGGCGCGCTGCACGACCTCTTCGCCCAAGCGCCGGTGCTCGGCTCGCTCATCGACCCGCGCGCCGTTGAGGCGGATCTCTACCAGCACGACTACGAGGCGGTGCGGGGGTTGCTCGGCGTTCTGCTGGAACGGGAACGTGGCAGCGACGAGCGGACCGAGCGCGCCGTGGCGGCCCAGGGTATGGCGCGCGCCGCGGAACTGCTGGCCGGCCGCTATCACCTGGTCATCACCAACGAGCCCTACCTTGCCCGCCGCAAGCAGAGCGACGAACTGAAGCAGTTCGCCCAGGACCGGCACTCGGCCGCGAAGGGTGATCTGGCCACGCTGTTCGTCTCGCGCATCTTCGGTTGGCTCGACAAGCATGGCGTCCACGCGGTGGTGACGCCGCAGAACTGGCTGTCCCAGACGAGCTACAAGAAGCTCCGGGAGATGCTGCTGAAGCAGCGGACGTGGAACCTGGTCGCGCGGCTGGGGCCGGGCGCGTTCGAGACGATTGGCGGGCATGTGGTGAACGTCGCGTTGAGCGTGCTCTCCACGGACCGGTCGAGACCGGACTCGCGAATGGCGGGCATCGACGTTTCCGGTACCCGGGACCAGAAGTCAGTCCGGGCGGATGAGAAGGCAGTGCTTCTCCGCGGAAGAACGCACGGTGCTGACGTGGGCCACGCATCGAACGGAGCGGTCCACGTGCTTGGGCAACGTAGGCAGCTCGACAATCCGGATTCAATACTCCTGTTCAACAGCGGCGCCAGCAGTGAACACCTCTCCAGAGTTGCCTTGGCATACCAGGGAAAGAAGTACCCGAACGGTCTTCCCGAACCGTACTCCGATGATCCGACGCAGTGGATCTTTCACGGCCACCCGTGCGGAGGTATCGCGTGGGACGAGGACGCCAAGCGGATAGTTCACGGGCCACGGCGAATCGATACGACCGTTCTTCAAGTCGCGGTCGCGCGGCTGCTGGGGTACCGCTGGCCCGCCGAGCAGGATCCCGAGCTTCGGTTGGCGGCTGAAGTACGGGAATGCGTAGCGCAGTGCAGGAACCTTGCCGAGTTCGCCGACGCCGACGGCATCGTCTGTCTGCCTCCGGTTGGCGGCGAGTTCGCAGCGGCTGACCGTCTGCGCCAACTGCTCGTCGCCGCGTACGGCACCGATTGGACCGCGGAGACCGAACGGCGACACCTGGTCGCAGCGGCCGGAAGATCCGAGCCTGTCGATTCCATCGAAGCGTGGCTGCGCGACCGCTTCTTCGAGGAACACTGCCAGCACTTTCTTCAGCGTCCCTTCGTCTGGCACATCTGGGACGGCCGCCGCGACGGTTTCCATGCATTGCTCAACTACCACCGCCTCGCGGGTTCAGACGGCGTGGGCCGCCGCACGCTCGAAGCGTTGACGTACAGCCATCTTGGAGATTGGATGGCGCGTCAGAAAGCGGACCGAGACCAGGGACTTGATGGAGCGGATGGGCGACTTGCGGCTGCACAGGACCTTCAGCACCAGCTCAAGAAGATCATCGCTGGCGAGCCTCCGTGCGACGTCTTCGTCCGCTGGAAGCCTCTTGGCGAACAGCCGATCGGTTGGGAGCCGGACATCAACGACGGTATTCGGATCAACATCCGCCCGTTCATGTCGGCGGATCTGTCGAGGCGAGGCCGGGTCGGCGCTGGCATCCTGCGCGTCAAGCCGAAGATCAAGTGGTCCAAGGACCGGGGGCAGGAGCCAAGAAACTTGCGCTCGCAAGACGAGTACCCGTGGTTCTGGGGCTGCCCTGGCGACCGCACCCAGACCGAGCGTACCGATTTCCGCGGCGGCGCGGATTTCGATGGCAAGCGCTGGAACGATCTGCACTATACGAATGCCGTCAAGCGGGCCGCACGGTCGCGAAGTACGGTCGAGGCGGGCTCATGACGGGTGCGTTGCTGTCGAGGCAGTGTGGGCGACAGCGTCCCGCGGCGCCTGAGGCCAACAGGACACAGGCGCAATTTCCGGTCGTCCCGCCGGCTAAGGCCGGGGGGGCGTTTTTGGCGTTCGCGGCAGGAGACGCGTTGGGCTGGCCGCAGGAGATTCCGCGCAACGTGCGGAGCAGTGCACACGGCGCGTCGCCGCGGATGGAGTTTCAGACGTGGACCCGGCGGACCGGCGGCCGGTTCCGCCCCTACGAAGAGACCATCGGAGCGGGAGAGTACAGCGACGACACACAACTCACGCTTGCCGTGGCGCGCAGTAGGACGAATCACAGCGCCGACTGGTGGAAGGCGTTCATGCGGGTGGAGCTGCCGCGCTGGACGATCTACGAACGCGGCGGTGGCGGCGCGACGAAGCGGGCGGCACAGGCTTGGCTCGCCGGCAGCCCGCCGTGGCAGTCCGGCAAGATGGATGCTGTCCGCCGGTATTTCGATGCCGGTGGCAACGGGGTGGCCATGCGCGTGCTTCCGCACGCCCTGTTTCTCGCGGGCCAGGACGACTCGGCGGTCTTGGTGCATGACGTCGTACGTGACGGGGCGGCAACGCACGGGCATCCACGCGCGCTGGTCGGCGCAACCGCCTGCGCGTACGCGGCATGGTCGCTGGCGCGCCGGCACCGGACGCTCGGCTTCGGAGAACTGCTGGATCTGCTGATTGATGAACACAGCGGATGGGGCGCGTTTCCCGACATGGAGCGCGGCGGCGAGGCTTGGTCCGCCGCCGCGGCTCGGGTGCTCGACGAACCCTACGAGCGTCTCTGGCAGCGCACCGTCGACGAAATGCGGCAATTGCTGGAACAGGCCCGCAACGGAATCCGGGCGGGTGCCCTGGCCGACGATCGCGCGGTGCTCGACGACCTCGGATGCTTCGGACGCTTCAAGGGGGCAGGCACAGTCACTGCTGCTGCTGCTGCGTATCTCGCGGCGAGACATGCCGCGCAGCCTGCCCAGGGCGTACTCCGGGCGGCCTTCGAGCGCGGCACCGACACGGATACGCTCGCGGCAATGACCGGGGGGCTCCTCGGGTGTCTCGCTGGCGACGAGTGGTTGCCGGCGCCCTGGCGTGATGTGCAGGACGCTGCCTACTTGCGTCGCATCGCCGGTCAGGTGGCCCTGGGACCGTCCGGTGCCGAACAGCGGCCGGTGGAGACGCCAGCGGCCACGCAGTCGATCCTGACTGACCTCGCCCGAAACGGGGATCATGAAGTGGCTTTGGGAGAATCGACACGCGTCCAGGCGACGGCGCTACCGGATCTCAAACCGCTCTCGAATTCGATCACTGTGCACGCGTGGCGGCTCCGAACGCCCGAAGGGCAAACCCTGTACGTCACCAGAGTCGAGGAAAACAGGCGGTCACGCCGCGCCGGCCCGCCAAAGGCCGAGCCGTCTTCGGTTCGGCGGCCGTCTTCGGATCCTGCGACTTCCAAGTCCGACCCAGCAACACCCGCGGTCTCGGATTCCGGAGCCGACGTGGCGGTCGATCAAGGTGATGCGCTCTACGCCGAATTCCAACGGCAACTGCGGACACTGTTGAGCAACGGACCGGCGAGGCCCAAGAGAATCGAAGAGGCGCTGGGACTCATTCCCCTCCAAGTTCGCAAGTGGCTGGAACGAATGGAGCATGGCGGGGAAATCGAACGCGCTTCCAGGAATCCGGTGACGTACGCCCTGACGCGGAAGACGCTGCTGTGATGACCACGTTGGCTCCATCGCACTTGGAGGCTCTGAAGTCCTTCCTGCTTGAGTTGCGCGCTACTGGCGACGACGGCTTTGAAGGCCTGATGGCGAGCGTTCTGACAAGTATCACCGGAATATCGTTCAGACTGGCGGCCAGCGGATCGCAATTCGGCAGTGACGGAACTGCCGTCAGAGAGGAAGATGGTGTCTCCTTCGAGTGCAAGCGCTACAAAGACAAGATTCCGAGAAGTAAGATCCTGTCGAAAATCGCTGAACTCTCGCTGAGTACAGCAAGTGTCGATGCCTGGGTTCTCTGCGCTACCTCGAAAGTATCGGCTCAGATAGCCTGCGACGTACGAAAACATGGTCGGGAGTTCGGAATCGGTACGATTGTGCTGGATTGGGCAGGCGTTCTTCCCAGGTTGGCTGTCGCGGTCGCGATGTCGACGGACGCCACGCGACAAGCTCTCGGTGCTGACGCTTCGGTTTCGGCGGCCGTCCAGGCGGTCCGGGCAACCAGTGATTTCAATGCATGCGCCGAGGAACTTCGTCTCGACCTCCGGGAACCGCTGGTCGGAACAGAGGTCGCACGGCAAGCGAACGCCGCTTGGCTGACGGCGGCTCTCGCCAGCCGAGAGCAGGCGATACTCGCCTTCGGCGAGCCATTGTCGCCGCTCGATGAGGCACATGGCACCGCACGCCTGCGAGCGGATCTGGTCGCAAGGGTCCAGCCGTTCATGACCGGCGATGCGGCCGGCACAATCCTGTGCGTGCTCGGTGGAGAGGGAGCGGGAAAGTCCTGGTTGGTTGCACATTGCTGGTCTCGCGTCGACCGAAGGCCGTTGATGGTCGTACTGCGTCCCAGGGACTGCCAGGAAGTCGTCGGGCCCGACGACTGCGAAAGTCTGCTCGCTTCCGAACTCCCCGCACAGGCCGGCGGCCCTGTGAACGACGGCGTCGTATCGGGTTGGCGCCGGAAGCTGGCCCGTTGGCGCAACGGTCGTCGTCCCGACCGTCCTCGCCTGATCGTCGTCATCGATGGTGTGAACCAGCGTCCGCAGGTCGACTGGGCTCGGGTCATCGACGCGTTCGGCGACGCGCTGAACCGACTCGGCGGTCGGCTCATCATAACGGTTCGCACGACCTACTACGAGGCCAGACTCCAACCTCGTTTGGTGGCGCCGGTCGAAGAGTTGAGCGTTCCGGAGTGGACCGCAACTGAACGCGACGAGATCCTCGCCGCGAATGGAATCGACCATACCGTTCTTCACCGCGGCCAGGACGCTCACGCAGCGGTTGGACGTTCACTTCTCAATCCGCGCCTGCTCGGAATAGCCGTCCGCCTTCTGAAGGTAAAGACTGTAGAACATATCGACGAGTTGAGCGTGAATCACCTGCTGTTCGAACACCTCCGAACCCGCGAGCAGGAAAGTCGCAATCCGGAGCCGGCGCACGAGTGCGTGCGTCGTCTTCGAACCCATGCCGAAGCGGTTCTGCGCCGACACCAGAAGGGCCTGAGCGATGACGTCACTGTCTTCGATGCTGAGGATGTACAGAGTGTAGCGGACGGAAGATATTTCGTTCCGGTGGACGGAGATCCGACGCGCTACGCGCTGCACGACGACGGTTTGGTACTCGCATTCGGTCTAGTCGTGCTCGATCGGTTACGCATCGCATTGAGGAACGATCGAGATCTCGCGGCCGAACTGGATGCAGCTATCGATCCCATCGCCGCTCTTGACCAGACGGCAGCCGCACTGATGGGGGCGCTTACGTACGCGTGCATCGACGACGAACAGCCCGACGAAATCGTGGTCGCGCTTCTGCGCGCCTTCGCGGAGCTCCAGAATCCGAACCACGAGGATCTGGAGGCATTCAAGTCGCTTGCCCGCACGAGGTCACCGGCGTTCCTGGAAGCTGCGCGCCGTCTGTGCTTGGCGGGATGGAACCAGCCAAATGTCGATTGGATCGAAGCGGCTTTGGTGTCTTCCAAGGCGCACGACGATGTGCTGCGGAACATCCAGATCGCTGTCGCGGGGTGGCTGCGATGTTTTTCGCTGGAACCCAGCGTGGGCGTCCGCGGGGGAGTGAGCGCCGAAGAGAGAGCCAAGGGAACGGAGAAAATCAACGACGACCTGCGGTCCTTGTCGAGCGCAGAACGACAACTGCTGGAAGGCATGGAGGAGACAGTCGGTGATATCGAGGCTCTCACTCGACTGGCATTCACCCTCATGTCGGGCGGGCCGATCGCACCATTCGCGAAAGGCATTGTTCAGTGGTGTCTTGCGCACATGCTCAACCAGAAGGGATGGCCCTACGACGTACTCGGATACGTCGTCAGGCTCAACCGCGTCGACTGGAGGGCTGCGCGCGCGGGGTTGTTGAAGGAAGGCGCCATCTTCCGTAGAACCGACGTATCCCGACCCGGATCCTGGGCTCTGATCGTGCTGCTGGAGGCGACCGGAGAACCCGGCGACGCGAGGGAGGCGGAGGAGCTGAGGGCCAAAGTCAGCGACTTCGAACCGCGGAGGGGTTGGAGACTCGTGGAGCAATACTGCTCGTCCGACCCCTGCGATCCGTCGGCGTCGAAGCCGATAGGCATAGCAGCTACGGCGGGCCGTTACGAGACGATAGACGTTTCGTCGCTCTACGGTGGCCCATACCGTACCGGAGAAGACCTTTTCTGCGAGATGGCCAGGCCGGGTGTCGTGCGGTTCGAAGCCGAAGTCGGAGTTAGCAAGTATCGGGAATTCGCCGAGGAGGTCTTGAAACGCCGAGGAGCTTCCTTGAAGCGGGGGTTGTTCTTCCTCCGGCCGCACAGTGCTCTTCTGACGAGGGAAATGGCGCTGAAATTGGCAGCGGAGTGCGAGAAGCGTCTCGGGGCGACTTCTGATGTGCCGGAGAGGGATCGATGGTGGATGGCGCAGGACCAGTTGCTTCTCGCGTTTCCGAAGCTGAGCGCGGAGGAACAGGTGAAGGCACTGTTGGGAACGACGGTCGGGAAGGACGTCCTGCGGTCGCTGTTGGGCGTGATGAAGCCGTTGGATGAAACGGTTTTCGACCGCTACTTCGGCGGGGCATGCGACGAAAACAATCCCCGCAGCCAGTATTTCCTTCTAGTATTCGCGAAAGGCAGCGGTACGCTTGTTTCCCGGCGTTCCCGGGACTATATCGCGTTGCTGACGACCTCGCAGTCGGAGCTGGTCCGAATGGCCGCATTGGAGAGGAGCTTTCGCCTCCGGGACGAGAAGCTCATGAGACAGGTGGTTGATTCCGGGTGGCGCGCGGAGAGAGGAGAGGAGAGGAATAGCTACGAGAATGCGTATGGCTCCGCGATTTTGGCGGAAGGGGTGGTGCGCGACTGGATCTCAGTCGATGAAGCATTGGATAAGATGTCTTCGCGACACTACGGCTGGGCTGCAAGATGGCTTGGCTCGACCGCCGCACAAGAAGTTGCGCGACGGATTGACTTTTCTATAGGCGCTGCGCTCGGAGTGCAGGTGGAGAACACGCTGCCGGACGTAGAGTACCGGTGCCGGCAGGAAGGGCAGCCGAACTCGTTTCCGTACTGGGTAACAGAAAGGGAAGGACAATCGGATGTTGTTGCCGAAGCAATGAAGCGTCCACGGAGTGACGAGGCATTCGAAGAGCAGGAGAGGCGGCGGCACGAAGCATTCGAGACGTTCAGGAAGAAGGTGGATCAGGCGAATGCGGGGATCCTGCTCGACGACATCGCCAAGGAGGAATTCGAGGCGATTGTGGATGCAGCTCCAGACGTCGCGGATCGCTGGTACCGCTTGTTTTCGGGACTGAGTGAGTGTGGAAGGCAGCCTGTTCACAACCTGGTTCTGATGCTTGCGTACGCGTTGCGAGAACGATGCCCGAAGCGGGCCGTGGCGCTGCTCAGGGCGGTCTACGGGCAGGTTGGACCCATTCGGTTCACGGTCGGCCGCGCGAGAGTGCCGCTGGCGGCGGCGATTGCGTGGAGTGCGGCAGGGAGTGACGCTGGACGTGAGTGGTGCCATGAGCGGCTGAATCTGGCGAGGAATGATCATGAGCTCGCCGTGGAGGTGTTGGCTGCCTTGTCGAGTCGGGAGGAGGCGGCGTTGTCCGAATTCATTCGCGAGCGGCTGGACAGGGAAGAGCCGGAGGGCATCGCGAGGGCGCTGCTCGTGGCGGGATTCTCGAATCAGGAGGATCGGAACAAGGACGTGCTCTATCGCTACAGAGAAGCAAAGGGGTTCATTGGCGAGGCGTACAGGGCGGCGAAGCATGCACTTGATCGGGACGGATGGGCTCGGTACTGGTTCGAGGAGATGTGCAAGGCGGACCGCCCGACGGAGTTCTGGCGGTATTCCATACTGTTCACCAAGATTGTGGACGGCCGGTTCGCAACATGGCACTCCGAGTACACACGGCAAGAAGAACCGATGCGCCTGTTTTGGCCGAGCTTAGACGGGGAAGTGAACAGGCGGATAGAGAAGTGGCGCAAACACCGGGAAAAGACGCTGTTCGGCGGGAAGAGGCCGGCGGACGTGTTTCTGCCTGTCGGGAAGAGGCCCAGGTGATGCGTGGAAATGCGATGGCGGTGGCGCTCCCGTGGGGTTGCATGTGATGGCGGAGTGCGGACGACCGGTCGGACAGGAGACACCCTGCGATGTCCATCCTTGACGCGTCGTTGCGGAAGACCTGGGAGGCGTTGCGCGCGCAGAAGCAGGTGCAGGACGACTTCCTCGACGAGGTCCGGCTGAAGGGCCTGCGCGGGATTCGCAACCTGCGGGTGGCGTTCGACTACCCGGTGTCGGTGGTCGCAGGCCCGAACAGGTGCGGCAAGTCCACGGTGCTGTTCGCCTGCGCGGCGGCGTATGCGCCGGCCGGTCGGAGCGCTCGCACCCATACACCGGCCGCGTTGTTTCCGGGCTTCTCGGACGGCGGCGAGAGCGGGTTCGTCGACGAGGGGGGCGGGACGGCACTGGAGTTCTACTATCTCGCCGCCGGCGCCCGCTACTCGATGGTGTGGAAGAAAGGCCGGTCGTGGAGCCGGAGCTTCATGGGCCGGAAGGACGTGCGCCAGCCCGAACGAGCGTTGTACCTCCGAACGCTCGCCAACCTGACGAATCCCTCCGAGGTGCGCGGCCTGCTGCAGCTCGGTCGCGGGACCTTCGACGCGGAGGAGATCGCTCCCGATCTGCTGCTGTTCGCCCGCCGCATCCTGCCGCAGAAGTACCACGGCGTCTCGCTGATTCGCGGGCGCAACCGGGACCTCCTGTTCGCCGGGTTGGACCACCATGACGCCGTCCGCTACTCGGAGTTCCACATGTCCGCGGGTGAGCGCGCCATCCTGCGGATGTCCAAGGACGTCTCCAGCCTGAAACACGCTGTCGAGCACGACCGGGCTGTGGGTCGTCACCACCACCTGCAAATCGCAGCAGCAACTCATGCTGGAGCTGCAGCGGATCGCGCCGCCCGAAGGCCGGATCTTCCTCAAGCGGGATGCGGCGACGCTCGACGTCACGCGGCGGCCTGGCTGGCGCGACATCTTCCAGAAGGCCCTGTACGGCCTTCCGCCACCTCGTCCTCGCAGAGGATGGACAAGCGATCCGTCGACTGGGTGATCCTGGGCGTGCTCGACGTGTTGAACTACCGCAACGGCACCCGCCACGACGACTTCGTCATCGGCCGCGATACCGGCAGCGACGAGTTCCGGGGGCACGTTCACGCGTTCGGCAAGTTCGGGAGGCTGGCCGGCTTCGTCTTCGTGCTCGCCGGCGACGCCGAGGACAGGGCGCCCGCCCCTGATCGAGGCGGCGAGCCGGTACGGCCACAAGCTCGACCCCCTGTTCCTGCCCGGCCGCAGCGCGCCGGAAGCGTGGATCTGGAACGCCGTCCGGGACCGGCCGGACGAGTACGCGCGGGAGTACGGACTGACCGTGGCGGACCTGCGCGCACGACTGGCGTCCATCGAACAGACGTTCGCCGGCGACGCGACGACCCGCCGGCAGGACATACCGAAAGCGATGGTGCGGGCGTTGTCGGACGAGTTGACGCGGTCCGTGCCCGAGATTGCGCGGATCGCCGGCAGACTGGAAACCGAGGCGGCCCGTGGAGAGATGGCCGCGTTCAGCGTCGGGCTCACGGAGCAGATCGACGCGTCGCGGCAGGCAGGCGCCCGCTGATGGCAGAGTACCCGTGGTTCTGGAGCTGTCCCGGCGTCGGCTTGCTGGCCGAGCGCACGGATTTTCTCGGCGGCCCCGAGTTCGACGGCAACCGCTGGAACGACCCGCACCATACGAACGCGGTGAAGCGGGCCGCACGGGCGCGCGAGGCGGTCGAGGCGGGCTGGAGGGAAGGCGATGGTCGATGATCGGGATTCACGATGGCGGTATCCCGGCGCACGCTGGTGGAAGTTCGATCTGCACACGCATACGCCGGCCTCGGTCGACTACGGCAAAGGGCCGACGCAGACGTCGCCGAGAGACTGGCTCCTGGACTACATGCGCGCAGGCGTGGACTGCGTGGCGGTGACGGACCACAACTCCGGGGAGTGGATCGACGAGCTGAAGGCGGCTCTGGCGGCGCTGGAACGGGAGGCATCGTCGGACTACCGGCCGCTGTATCTGTTTCCGGGGGTCGAGATCACCGCCAACGGTGGGATACACGTGCTGGCGGTGCTCGATCCCGGCAAGGGGGCGAGCGACGTCGCGACGTTGCTCGGCGCGGCGGGGTATGGGGGCGAGCCGGGGCGCAGTGACGTCGCCGCGAGCAAGGCGCCCATCGGGGTGGTGGAGGCCATCCTGGACGCGGGCGGCATACCGATTCTCGCGCACGTTGACGGCCCCTCGGGAGCTGGAGCATTGCCGGGCAACACCTTGAAGCCGTTGCGGGACGTGGAGGGGCTGCTCGCCGTGGAGGTGGTGGACACCGGCGGCGAGATACCCGGCGCGTACCGGAAGAATCGACCTGCCTGGGCGGAGGTGCTCGGTTCCGACTCCCACCACCCGTCGGGCGCGGACGCGGCGCGCTTCCCGGGATCTCACTACACGTGGGTCAAGATGGCCCGTCCATCGCTCGAAGGGTTGTGCCTGGCGCTGCTCGACGGCGGCGGCTTCTCGATTCGCCGCAGCGACGAGGCGGAAGCGCTGGATCCCTTCGCGAGACCCAGGCATTTCGTCGAAGCCATCGAGATCGGCGAGGCGCGGTACATGGGGCGCGGCGAGCCGTCGAGGCTCGAGTTCCATCCGGCGTTCAATGTCCTCGTGGGCGGGCGCGGCACGGGCAAGTCCACGGTTGTTCACGCACTGCGGATCGCGTCCGGCCGGGAACGAGAACTGCAGAGTCTCGACAAGGCCAGCGACCCGCGCGTGACGTTCGAGCGCTTCAACGGCGTTCCGGCCGACCGCCGCAGCAAGGGGGGGCTGACCGAGAGGACGGTGATTCGGTGGATCGTCATGCGTGACGGCGTTCGGCATCGGGTGATCTGGCGGCGCCAGGGGAACACCGTCAGCGTGCAGGAGGACGCGGGCGATTCGAATTGGAGGGCGGCGCCGGTCCAGGCCGTGACGCCGACGCGGTTTCCCCTGCGGATGTTCGGGCAGGGGCAGATCGCGGCCCTGGCGGGCGAGAACCAGCAGCCGCTGTTGCAAGTGATCGACGACGCGGCCGATGTGGTCGAGCTGCGGCGAGAGCTCAGGGAGGCGTGCCAGGCGTTCTACGCGTCGCGGGCGAGGATCCGGGAAGTCGAAGGCCAGCTCGCTCGTCGTGACGGCCTCGTGGTCGAGCAGCAGGATGTCGGGCGCAAGCTGGCCCGCTTTGAGGACGCCGGGCACCGGGACGTGCTGTCGGCCTACCGGCAGCGCAACCGGCAGCGGCGGGAGCTGGACCGGCAGTTCGAAGCGGCGGCGTCGATGCCTGCACGCATCGAAGTTCTGGCCGGCGAGCTGGTGGCCGATGACCTGCCGGACGGCCTGTTCGTTCCCGATTCGGCGGACGCGCCGGAGGTCCTCGACGTTGTCGGTCGTCTCGCCGCCGGCGTAGACCAGGCGGCGGGCCGGCTGCGGACCGCCGCGGAAGATCTGCGCGACGCCATCGAGACTCAGCGTGCGGCGTTGGAGAAGAGCGCTTGGCATACGGCCGTGGGTGACGCGCGCGCAGACTACGAGAAACTGGTCGGAGCTTTGCGCGCGGAGGGCGTCGACGACCCGAGCGAGTACGGGCGCCTGATGCAGGAGCGCCAGCGGCTCGATGCCGAGATCGAACGGCTGGACTCGTTGCGGGAAGAGCGCGACCGGCTGATCGAGCAATCACGATCGCGGCGGCAGGCGGTTGGGGCAGCGCGCCGGGCGGTGAGCGACGCCCGCGTCGCGTTTCTCGAGAACGCACTGGCCCGGAACCGTTTCGTCCGCATTCGAAGCCGCCTGTACGGGGGCGATCCGCAGGTGGTCGAGAGGTCGCTTCGCGACACGCTGGGCGTCACCGACGACCGTTTCGGCGAGGACATCCTGGTCATGGAGGGGGATCGTGCCCGCAAGGGCGAGGTCGCCGAGCTGCTCGCCGGCCTGCCGGACGATCCGGACCGGCGCCGCGAAGCGATCGAGCAGCGCATCGAGCGGCTGAAGGAACGCATGGTCGCGGCGGCGGCCGGGAACGGTGACTTCGGCGGCCACTTCAACAACTACTTCGAGCGCGAGTGCGGCAAGCGTCCCGAGCTGCTCGACAAGCTGCTCACCTGGTTCCCGGAGGACGGGTTGGATGTCGAGTACAGCCGGCGGGGAGACGGCACGGATTTCCGGCCCATCGGGCAGGCCTCGGCGGGGCAGCGCTCGGCGGCCATGCTGGCTTTCCTGCTGGCGCACGGCGAGGAGCCGCTGGTGCTGGATCAGCCCGAGGACGACCTCGACAATCACCTCATCTACGACCTGGTCGTACGCCAGATCAGGGAGAACAAGGCGAGGCGGCAGATCATCGTGGTGACGCACAACCCGAACGTGGTCGTGAATGGTGACGCGGAGATGCTCCACGTGCTCGACTTCCGTCGGGGGCAGTGCGTGGTGGGCAAGTCGGGGTCGCTGCAGGACAGGGAGTTGCGCGAGGAGGTCTGCCGCGTGGTCGAAGGCGGGCGCGAGGCGTTCGCCAGTCGCTACCGGCGTCTCGGGCGGAGTTGATGCATGTTTGACAGTCGCAAGGAGCTGCTGGACCGCATACGGCTCGGCGAGGCCGCGTTCCTGGAGTTGCAGGAGGTGCGCTTCGCGGGCGGCAAGGTGAAGGGACCTGGGCGCGACGAGCTGGCCGACGAGCTGGCGGCGTTCGCGAACGGTCGTGGTGGCGTGTGTCTGCTGGGCGTCGAGGACAGGCCGCGCGAGATCGTGGGCATTCCCGTCGACCGTCTGGAGGCCGTGGTCGTCTTCGTCCGGGAGATCTGCACGGACTCCATCGATCCGCCGCTCGCGCCGGTCATCGATCCGTTGTGGTTGCCGGCGACGAGCGGCGAAGAGCTCGCCGTCGTCAGGATCGACGTGCCGCGCAGCCTGTTCGTGCACCGGAGCCCGGGGGGATTCCTGCACCGCGTGGGTGACGCCAAGCGCGTGATGTCGTCCGAGTATCTCGGGCGGTTGTTCGAGCAGTGCAGTCGGACGGGCATCATTCGGTTCGACGAACAGAGCGTGGCCAGCGCGAGGATCGAGGACTTGGCGGCGGGCCTGTGGGAGCGATTCCGCACGTCGCGCACCGGAGACGCACGCGACGGACTGTTGACCAAGCTGGGGTTGGCCCGCGGGGACGAGGGTGGGACGCTCCGCCCGACCGTCGCCGGCGTGCTGATGGCCACGGACGATCCGCGGCGGTGGCTGCCCAATGCGTTCATCCAGGCCGTCGCCTACCGGGGGACCCGGATTCAACCCGATCAGTCGGGAGATCCGTATCAGCTCGACGCCGCCGACATCGCCGGTCCGTTGGACGCTCAGGTCGAGCTGGCGTGCCGTTTCGTCGCGAGGAACATGAAGGTCGCGGCGTTCAAGCATCTGGGGCGGGCCGACCGGCCGCAGTTCGACATGGAGGCCGTGTTCGAGGCGGTCGTCAACGCGGTCGCCCATCGGGACTACTCGATTCACGGATCCAAGATTCGGTTGCGTCTCTTCGACGACCGGCTGGAGCTGTTTTCGCCGGGCGGGATTCCCAATGCGATGACCGTCGAAGGCCTTGCACACCTGCAGTCCGCGCGAAACGAGGTCGTCACCAGTCTGCTGGCCAAGTGCCCGGTGCCGGCCGAGATTCCGTGGCTCCGGACGGATCGGGTCACCCTGATGGACAAGCGCGGTGAAGGTGTGCGGATCATCCTGGACAACGGAGAGCGACTGGCAGGCAGGGCGCCCGAGTATCGACTCGTGGACGAGGCGGAGCTCGTGTTGACGATGCATGGAGCGGGCGCCGAGTGATGTCAGAGACCGACCCTGACGGGAAGTGCAGCAGCGCGGGCCGGCCACGGCGACGGAAGGACCGGACATGACGCTTCACGAGTCCCGCTACCCGCGCATTCCCTACGGCCTGGCCAACTTCCGGCGCATCCGCATGGAGCGCCGGCTCTACGTGGACAAGACGCGGTTTCTCCACGCACTGGAGCAGGTGGATCACGCCGTCCTGATTCGGCCGCGGCGCTTCGGCAAGACCTGCTGGGTGTCGGTGCTGGAGCACTACTACGATCGCACCTGGGCCCACGAGTTCGACGCCGTGTTCGGGGGCACCGACATCGGCCGGCAGCCCACCGAGCAGCGTCACCGCTACGTCGTCCTGCGCTTCAACTTCTCGGCGTTCAAGACCGCCCTGGACGGTCTGGAGCACTACTTCGAGGAGTACTGCCAGCTCCGGCTCCGCAACGCGCTGGAGCGGAATCCGGACCTGTTCCCCGAGACGGCGGTGCGGCGCATCCGCGCGCCGGCGTCGGTCAACGGCCAGCTCAACGAGCTGTTCGCGTACGCGAGCGACCACGGCATTCCGCTCTACGCGCTCATCGACGAGTACGACAACTTCACCAACACGGTGCTGGCCCACCACGGCGAGGCGGCGTACCAGAGCTTCACGCACGGCGGCGGCTTCTACCGCAACTTCTTCGCCACCCTCAAGGCCGGCACCGAGGCGGGGAGCGGCGGGCTGGAGCACCTGTTCATCACCGGTGTGTCGCCCGTCACCCTCGACGACGTCACCAGCGGCTTCAACATCGGCGGCAACATCAGCCTGCGGCCGGAGTTCAATGACCTGCTGGGGTTCACCGAGGACGAGGTGCGGGGCCTGCTGGAGCTGTATCGGGACCACGGCGTGCTCGAGCAGGACGTGGACGCCGCCCTGGACGTGATGCGCGAGTGGTACAACGGCTACCGGTTCGCCAGGCGGGCGGAGGGCGATCTCTACAACACGGACATGGTGCTCTACTACCTGTGCGAGTCCGTCCCGAACCGGTCCCTGCCGGACGAGCTGATCGACACCAACGTCCGCATCGACTACGGCAAGCTGCGTCATTTGCTGGTGGTAGGCCGGCAACTCAACGGCAACTTCGATCTGCTGCGGCACGTCATCGGCGACGGAAGGGTGGACGCCCAGGTGCAACCCAACTTTCCGCTGGAGCGGCTGAGCGAGCGGGAGAACTTTCTCTCCCTGTTGTATTTCTTCGGCCTGCTGAGCTTTCGGCACGTCTCCGGCGACACGCCGCGCCTGGGGATTCCCAACCAGACCGTCCGGCGATTGATGTACGGCTATCTGCGCGACGCGTGGCGCGACGTGGACGTGTTCTCCGTCGACGCCTACGACTTCTCGCGCCTCGTGCGCGCCATGGCCTACGAGGGGGCCTGGCGGCCGGCGCTGGAACACCTGCGCGACGCGATTCGCCGACAGACCGGCATTCGCGACTACGTCGACGGCGAAAAGGTGGTGCACGCCTTTCTCGCCGCGCACTTCAGCCTGCTCGACGTGTTCCTGATCCACACGGAGCACGAGCTGAACCAGGGCTACGCCGACCTCTACCTGCAGCCGTTCGTGGCTCGCTACCCCGGCACGGCGTTCGGCTACGTGATGGAGGTGAAGTACCTGAAGCGGCGCGAATCCCTCGACGAGTCCGTGGTGGCGGAGAAGGTGCGGGAGGCCGCTGATCAGGTGCGGCGCTACCTGGCGGACGAGGATCTGCACCGTCGCCATCCGTCCGTGCGGCACGTCGGTCTGGCCGTCGTGTTCCATGGCTGGGAGATGGCGGCCTGCGACGCGGTGGGGGCCTTGGGCGCCCACGAAGAATGAGCAATATGACGCAGCCGCATTACGCACGTAAGCGGCATCAGACGGGACGGCAGTTGTGAATGCCCACGGACAATCCGACGTGCGGACGGTCTCCGACACCGTCCTCGACCGTCTGATCGCCAACCTGCGGTCGAAGGACGCGCCCCTCGACGGCCAGACCCGCCCGGCCGCGATCCTGTGGACGGACCCGAGACGGGAATGGCTGCCGCTGGTCGATCCGCTCCTGCAGCGTGTCGAGGAATACCTGGCCCTGGGCGACTACGCCCCCGCGCGCCGCACCGGTCCGGCCGTGTGGCTGCGCTGCGTCGTGGACGGCGCGCTCGACGAACCGGCACTGCCGGATGACCAGCCGCCGATCATCTACCTGCCGGGCGTTGCGCGGCAGGATCTCCGCGCGGGCGAGGAGTGCCCGGACGGGCTGAAGCCGCTGGTGGAGCTGCTGTTCCGGGGCGCCCTGTGGCACCAGCCGAATGGGACCGACTGGACCGTGAACGCCTTCCTGACCTCCCGGAAGACCCTCGGTTTGGACGTTGCCGGCGACCGCGCCACGTCGGAGGCGCTGCTGCGCGCGCTGGAAGAGGTGGCGCTGACGCCGGTGGCGCAGCTCGCGGGGCGTCACCTGGAGGCGGAAGACTTCGATCGCATGCTGGCCGGGGACGTCATTCGGGATCTCCTGCGGTGGATGGGGGATCCCGACACGGCGCGCAAGCGAATGGGCGAGAAAGGCTGGCACGCGTTCTGCAGTCGCTGCCGGGACGAGTTGGGTTTCGACCCGGAGCAGGAGGCGGACGTCGTCGCCGGAGAACGCATGGCGAAGGGCGAAGGGGCGTGGGCGGCGGTGTGGGAGCGGTTCACCGAGGCGCCGGGCAGCTACGGTGACATCGCCGGTCTCCTGCGGCGCAGCGCACCGGCGGACACGCTGCGATTCGAGGAGCGGGAACGGTGGCCGGACCTGAACGACGAGGACGAGGAGGCCGTGCGGCTCGCGCTGCAAGGGCTTCCGGAGCTCTCGCACGGTGAGGCATGCGAGGCCGTGGCCGGTCTGGAAGAGAAGCATGGGGAACGGCGTGCCTGGGTGTGGGCTCGCCTGGGGCAGGCGCCGATGGCGGGGATCCTGAAGCCGCTCGGGAGTCTGGCGACCGCTGCACAGCAGGCGCTGGGTGGCATCGAGCCTGCCGACGTGGCGGATGCATACCTGGAGCGTGGGTGGCAGGCGGACCTCGGCGCGTGGCAGGCGGTGGCCGCGGCGCCCGTCGCCGACGAAGCGTGCGTGGCGGCGGCGGTACGTCATTTGCTGCAGCCGTGGCTGGAGGATTCGGCTCGGGCGTTTCAGGCGGCGCTCGAACGCTCTCCCCTGCGGGGCGCCGGCGGGCAACCGGCCGTCGAGGCGGAGGACGACGGTTGTCTCGTGTTCGTGGACGGTCTGCGCTTCGATCTGGCGCAACGTCTGGTGGAACGGATGGAAGGCCGCGGGTTTCGCGTCGACCTCCGTCGGCGCTGGGCCGCGCTGCCGACGGTCACCGGCACAGGGAAACCGGCGGTGACACCGGTGGCGGCAGAGATCGAGGGGGACACGCTGGGGCAGGCGTTCGGGGCGCGGATGAAGGTGGACAAGAAGCCAGCCGATGCGGCGACCCTGCGCGCCGCGTTGGAGGTCGCGGGCTACCAGATCCTGGGTGGCGATGGCGCCGACGCGCCACGAACGCATCCGGCGCGGGGGTGGCTGGAAACCGGCGAGTTCGACACGCTCGGCCACCAGCGGGACGCGTTGCTCGCGCGTGACCTCGAACGGGAGCTGGAGCGCGTGGCCGAACGGATCGAGCGCGTGCTGGACGCCGGCTGGACGTCGGTGCGGGTGGTGACGGACCACGGGTGGCTGCTGCTGCCCGGCGGACTCCCGAAGGTGGATCTGCCGAAGCATCTGACCGAGAGCCGCTGGGCGCGCTGTGCGGTGATGGCCGGCGAATCGGCGCCCGACGTCGTCCGCGCCCCCTGGCACTGGAACGGCGCGCAGTGGTTCGCGACCCCGCCCGGCGTGGCCTGCTTCAACCGTTCCGAGGAGTACGCGCACGGCGGCCTCAGCATCCAGGAATGCCTCATCCCGGATCTCGTCGTGACGCGTGCCGAGGGAGGGGAGACGGCCGGCAGCATCACGTCGGTGACGTGGCGCGGCCTCCGCTGTTTCATCGAAGCGGAAGTTCACGGCGGTCCCGTGACGGCCGATCTGCGCCTGGAGCGGCCGACCGGCCAGTCGGTGGCCGCGGCCGTGAAACCGGTCGATGCGGAGGGCGCCGTGAGTCTGGTTCTGGCCGACGACGAGCACGAGGCGGCGGCGCTGGTGCTGGTGCTGGTGGACGAGACGGGCCGCGTGCTCGCCCAGCGGCCGACCCGTGTGGGAGTGGACACATGAGCGAGTCCGTCGCGATGGACCAACTGGACACTCTTGCGGCGGAGGCCTTTCCGGGCTATCTCGTACGCAAGGATTTGGTACGTCGGTATGCGCGGCAGTATCCCGTCCCGACCTACGTGGTCGAGTTCCTGCTGGGGCGCTACTGCGCCAGCGTCGATGATCGCGAGATAGCGGAAGGGCTGGAGATCGTCGAGCGCCAGCTCCGGGGCCGGACCGTGCGGACCAGCGAGCAGGAGATCTTCAAGTCCCGCGCGCGGGAGAACGGATCCGTCAAGCTGATCGACGTGGTTCGCGCGAAGCTGGACGCGAAGAACGACTGCTACGTCGCCGAGCTGCCCAGCCTGAGCCTGAACGACGTGCAGGTGTCGGACGCCATCGTCAAGGACAACGAGCGCATGCTGGGCGACGGGTTCTATGCCGAAGTGACGCTCGGCTACGATCCCGTCGAGTCGCAGGACGCGGCGGGTCGACCGTTCCGCGTCGCGCAGTTGCGTCCCATCCAGATGTCGAAGCCGGACGTGCTCGACGTGCTGGCCCGGGGGCGCCGGGCGTTCACGACCGAACACTGGCGCGACTTTCTCATCCGCTCCGCGGGCCTGGAGCCGGCCAACCTGGACGAGGCGGCCAGGCGCGTCGTGCTGCTGCGCATGGCGCCGTTCGTTGAGCGCAACTACAACCTGGTCGAGCTGGGTCCGCGCGGCACCGGCAAGAGCCACATCTACCAGCAGCTCTCGCCGTATTCCCACCTGCTGTCGGGCGGCAAGGCCACCGTCGCCAAGATGTTCGTGAACATGGCCAGCGGGCAGCGCGGCCTCCTCTGCCAGTACGACGTGGTCTGCTTCGACGAGATCGCCGGGATCTCGTTCGACCAGAAGGACGGCGTCAACATCATGAAGGGCTACATGGCCTCCGGCGAGTTCAGCCGCGGCAAGGAGAGCATTCGCGCCGAGGGCGGCGTCGTCATGGTCGGCAACTTCGAGGTGGACGTCGAGCAGCAGCAGCGGATCGGCCACCTCCTCAGCCCGTTGCCGAAGGAGATGCGGGACGACACGGCGTTCCACGACCGCATCCACGCCTACGCGCCGGGCTGGAACTTCCCGAAGCTGAACCCGACCGATCACCTGACGGATCACTTCGGGCTGGTGAGCGACTTCCTGAGCGAGTGCTGGACGCGTTTGCGACAGACGAGCCGGGTTTCGGTGCTCCAGAACCGGGTGTTCTGGGGCGGCGCCCTGAGCGGACGCGACGTCGAAGCCGTGCACAAGACCTGTTCCGGTCTCGTGAAGCTGCTCTTCCCCGATCCGGACGAGCCCGTATCGGACGACGACCTCGAGTGGGTCGTGCGGCTCGCGCTGGAGTCCCGCCGGCGCGTGAAGGAACAGCAGAAGCGCTGCCTGAAGAGCGAGTTCCGCAACACGCACTTCTCCTTCACGTTGGGGGTCGACGGGATCGAGCAGTTCGTCTCCACGCCGGAGCTGCACAGCGACGAAGCCATCGACGGCGACCCGCTTCCGCCCGGACAGGTATGGGCAATCGGCCCCGGCCGGGGCGAGACCGGCGCGGGTCTCTATCTCATCGAGGTCGCGGCCGGCCCCGGCAGCGGCGCGAAGATCCTGAACCACCCCGTGCCGCCCGCGTTCCGCGAGAGCGTCAAGGTGGGCGAGCAGAACCTCTACGCGCGTGCCAAGGAGCTGATCGGCGATCGGGACCCGCGGGCCCGCGAGTACACCATCCAGCTACGGCCGTTCGACGCCGACACGTCGGGTGCCGGACTCGGGCTGCCCGTTCTGGTGGCCTGCGTGGGCGGGTTGCTGGAGCGCAGCATCCGCGGCGGCACCATCGTCGTCGGGCCGCTGAACCTGGGCGCGTCGCTCGACATGATTCCCAACCCCGTTTCCGTCGCCGAGCTCGCGGTGGACAAGCAGGCCGCCACGCTGCTGATGCCGGTCTCGGCCCGCCGGGCGCTGAACGATTTGCCGGACGACCTGTGGACGAAGATCAACGTCGAGTTCTACAGCGACCCGGCGGACGGGGTGTTCAAGGCGCTGTTGGAGTAGGAGCGGCAGTGCTCTCGTACCTGCACGCCGGCAGAGGATCTTGGCAGTTCAGAACGCGACGTTCGCTCCCATCATGAGCACATGGGAGCGACCGAATCGATCGCTATGCGTTCGGTCGAGCAGTATTTCGCCGTCTTCGTTGCTGATACTGCCGCCGCTGATGAAGTTCAGAGGCGCGTAGCCCTTGACGCGGACGTACTCGGCGAACAGCTTCGCGTTCGCTCGGTGGAACCATGCGATACCCAGAACGAGCTGATCCTGTCTCTCCCAGGGAGCGCCGTCCGGACCGGCGATGAAGCGGCTGAATTCTGCGGAGAAGTCCATCCGTCCCGCGCCGCGTGCATGCCGGTATCTCGCTCCGAGATCGAAGCTGGTTACCCGGCTCGGGGCGAATTGCGGTATGGCGGGGTTGAAGGTTCCGGGCCATTCGTCCGTGGTGCGTGCGAACTCGCCCTTCAGCGTGAAGTTGCGGTAGTCCAGTCTTCCATAGGCGTCGAGGGCCGGGTTGTTGTCCGGGCAGGGTGCGAAGTGAATGACCGGGAATTCCTGACAATAGGCGCTGCCGCGCTGATATGAGCTGCCAAACAGGAGCCGGGCAGCCGAATCCCGCTTCGGGCTGTAGTTCACGTCGACGGCGAAGTTGTTCAGGCTGCTCGGAACGTTCGTCCCGTTGACGGGCGTGTTCGCGGCCCGGAACTGCGCTCCCCCCTGTATGCCCATGATGGATGCGTGCAGACCGTCGTTCGTGTAGCCCAACGTCACGCCGTTGGCCAGTCCGCCGAAGGCATGCCAGACGGTGGAGGCGGTGAATGGATTCAAGGTGTCGGTCAGACCGAAGGGGACCGCCATCTTGCCGAGGCTGACGTAGAAGGGCGAGTCGTCGAGGTTGCCGAGCAACGCATAGGCGCGCCGCACCTGCACCTGGTTCCGCTCGATGGCGGTGTTCGTGCCGTGGCCGAAGCTCTGCTCGGGATCGTACAGGAGCTCCGCGTTGGCCGTGATCCAGCCTCCCATCACGCTCGTGAAGCCAAGCTGCATGGAATGGACCGCTGCCTCCGAGACCGTGGTTCCGACCTGGTTGGCGGCGGTCGGATGGCGCATCAGGTAGCCGAACTTGTCGGCGGTATTGGACGATTGCAGGTTGGCGATAGTGGTGACCGCTCCCTGCACGTGTACCGAGTTCGGCGCGAGCGTCCCATCCTGCTTGCGGTCGAGGATCAGGAGCTGCTTCCGGTTGATGTTCGTGGTCGGGTCGAGGATGTCGTAGCCGTATTGCGAGTCGATGGCGATGTGCCCGGTCGAAGTGCCCGTCGACGTTGGGGAAGCGGGTTGCCCGTTGTTTTCCGCCGCTTCGGGATCCGGTTCGTTGCGCCGGATCTCGCACGGTGGGCCGTGTTCCTCTGCCTGAACGATATGTCCGGCGCATCCACGGTGCGCGTCGTTGCCGGCCAGGTCCACGGTCAGCAACAGCACGGCCGGAACAACGAGGGCGCCCGTGCGGAGCAGGCGTTCTCCATTCGATCTGCGGAACGCGTCGCAGAGGCCGCAAGGCATTGCAGGCTCCGGGGGGGCGTCAATCGTTTGGAACAGTACCGTCCTGCACTATAGCGCCGGGCTGGCGGGCAGCGCAAGCCGCGGAGCCCCGGAAGGCGCCTCGGCCGGATGGATGACTCACTCGAAGCCCAGCTCGACGCGGCCGATCCCCGGGAAGTCCGCGGTCAGCCGCTCCCCCGCCTCGGCGGGATAGATGACGTCGGTGGTGACCCCCGTGGTCACGAAATCGCCGCGCGAGAGGGAGAGCCCGCGGCGCGGCAGCTCGTTGGCCAGCCATGCCATGACCTCGAGCGGGTGGCCGAGGACGTTGCCCCCGGAGCCGGTCAGCCGCTCCTCGCCGTTGACGAGGAGGCGGGTCGGCTGCGCGGCCAGGTCGAGCCCCCGCCAGTCGTCCACCGGCGCGCCGTGGATCCAGGCGCCGTGAATCGCGTTGTCCGCCGCGAACGACTCCGGCGTGAACCGGTCGAGGCCCGCGAAGTGATGCTCGACGAGCTCGATGGCCGGATACAGCGCCCCGATGTGCTCGGCGATGGACCGGCGATTGTGGCCCCCATCGATCACCGGCACGTCGGCCGCCATGCGGAAGGCGATCTCGACCTCGATCAGCCGGATGACGTAGTCGGCGGCGCGCAGGGTGACCCCGGACTCGTGCAGGCGCGCCGTGAACAGGCGGCCGAACACCGGATACGGCACGCCCAGCATGCGCTGCGCGGCGGGATTGGTCAGCGCCACCTTGTAGCCGGCCGTCGTGCCGCCCCAGTGCGCGCACAGCCCGTCGACCAGCGTCGCCTGGGCCTGATAGGCAGCCGCGAGGTCCGGCGGCATGAGCGCCGACGGCAACTCGTCGACGCGTTCGTGCCGGGTGCGCAGTGACTGGAGGTACTGTGCTGTCTCGGTGATGCTCATGGGGCTGTCCGGCGCGCCGGTCTGTCCGACGCCACCAGTATACGGGCACCGGACGCGACGCCGGTGTTGACATCCGCGCACCGTGCGGGCATCGTGGGCGCGATGTATCGAAGGAACTTCCGGGTGGAACTCGCCGGCGCCGGTTTCCTCGCCGGCGCGCTGGCACTGGTCCTCGCCGGTGCGCCGACCGGCGCCTTCGCGGAGACCCGCGGCTACGTGATCTCCATGGTGCACACCGCCACCTACGCGAACACGGATACCTGCCCGGACGGATACAACGGCAGCTTGGCCGATCTGAAGGTGCGGCGCCTCGTCCGCCGGGGCTTCAGTGAAGAAGAGGCCATCGCCATCCTCGCCAACGGCGGCGTGGACCGGGACGGCAACCGCGTCGCGCTCAGGGAGCTGCCCGAACTCGACGGTATCGAGGTGAACCCGGGCAACGTGCCGGTGCTCGTTGCCGATCCGCGGATCCACACGGCCTACGGGAGGTTCGCCTACGGCTTCAATCTGAACGGCCGGGTGGAGCCCGATGCGTTCGAGAATCCCGACAGCGGCGAGCGGGGCGTCGACAACCAGATGTGGCGCGCGCTGGGTTGCTTCGAGGTCTACCAGGTGCGCCGGCCCGTGCGGCCGTACAACGAGGACATCGCCTGGGATACGGCGCTGGACGCGATGCCCGCCTGGCTGATGTCGATCACCGGCGACGATCTGGACAGCGACGGGGAGGTGACGGTCACCTTCGACCGGGGGCTGAACGTCGCCATGCGGGACGCGCGCGGCGGCGTGCTGTCGGGCGCGACCTACGTAGTCGATCCCGATCCGCGCTCGCACAGCGTGTTCGATGGGCGTATCGACGACGGCGTGCTCACCATCGAGCCGGGCGACTTCTCCATCCAGGGCGAGTCGCAGTTCTACGCGATCCTGCGGCTCACCGGGACCCGCCTGTGGCTGAGGATGGCGGAAGACGGCGGCGCGTCGGGCATCATCGGCGGCTACCAGCCCTGGCGCGACTACTTCCACTACCTGGCGATTCGGGGCGAGGAGAGCGCCCAGGTCGATCTGGCCGGCGTGTACTACGCCATGCGGCGTCTCGCCGACGGTGTGCCCGACCCGGAGACCGGGGAGAACACCGCGATCTCGGCCGCCTATTTCCTGGAGGCGGTGCCGGCGTTCCACGCCACCCTCTCCGGCGAGGTCGTGGCCGAGTCGGTGGGGCCCGGCCCGCTGCTCAGCGGCCCCGCGGTGCAGGAGAACGTCACCCTGGACCCGGAGTGAGGATATGGACGGGAGGATGCACATGCGGCGGTTCGGAGGGCTGGCGCTGCTGTTGGCCGGGTTGATCCTCGGCGCGTCGGCGGCAGTGGGCGCGGCGGGCGAGATGACCTTCCTGCGCCTGACGCCGGCGCAGTATCAGCGCGCCATCCACGAGATCTTCGGTTCCGGCATCCAGGTGGACCACGGCACCACGGTGCTCGGCGTCCGCGACCGGGGACTGCTGGCGCTCGGGGCACGGCGGAGCACGCTGAGCGCCGCGGAGATCGAGCGCTTCGAGGCGCTGGCGCAGCAGATCGCCGCGCAGGTGACGGATCCGTCGCGGCGGGCCACGCTCATCGGGTGCCGGCCGAAGGCGGACGACGCGCCCGACGATGCCTGCGCCGCGCGGTTCGTCACGCGGGCGGGACGGTTCCTGTTCCGCCGGCCGCTGACCGTTGACGAGACCGACCTGTACGTCGCGGTGGCGCGCGCGGCCGCACAGACCCTCGGCGACTATTACGGCGGGCTGCGCGCGGCGCTCGCCGGGATGCTCGTGGCCCCTGAGTTCCTGTTCCGCGTGGAACACGGCGAACCCGACCCCGCCGATGCCGGCAAGCTGCGGCTGGACGCCTGGTCGCGCGCGTCGCGGCTCAGCTTCTTCTTGTGGGACAGCGCGCCGGACGGGCTGCTGCTGGACGCGGCCGAGTCGGGCGAGCTGCTGACGCGGGAAGGGCTCGACCGGCAGATCGAACGGCTGCTGGCGTCGCCCCGGGTGGAACAGGGGCTGCGGGCGTTCTTCTCGGACCTGCTGCAGTTCGACCGCTTCGCGACGCTCTCCATCGATTCGGGCCTCTTCCCGCGGTTCACCAAGAACGTCGAGGACGACGCGCGCGAGCAGACCCTGCGGACGGTCGTCGATCACCTGCTGCACCGTAACCGCGACTACCGCGATCTGTTCGTCTCGCGCGACACGTTCCTGACGCCGCCGCTGGCCGCCATCTACGGGGTGCCGCTGGCGCGCTCGCAGGAGTTGGGCGGAGCCGTGCCGTGGGTTCCGTATCGGTTTCCCGAGGGCGACAGCCACGCGGGGTTGCTCGCGCAGGTGAGCTTCCTGGCCCTGCACTCGCATCCGGGGCGGTCGTCGCCGACGCTGCGGGGTCAGGCGGTGCAGGAGATCTTCCTGTGCCGGCGGGTGCCGCCTCCGCCCCCGGACGTCGACTTCAGCCTCTTGCAGGACACCTACAACCCCGACTTCCGGACGACGCGCGACCGTCTCCGCGAGCACCGGGAGAAC
Source organism: Acidobacteriota bacterium (assembly GCA_009861545.1). NCBI lineage: Bacteria > Pseudomonadati > Acidobacteriota > Acidobacteriota bacterium. Next base: position 36,646 of record VXME01000091.1, read on the forward strand.
CCGGCGTGCGCGAGCTGTCACAACCTGACGGATCCCATCGGGCTGACGCTGGAGGTATTCGACGCGTCCGGCGGCTATCGGACCACCGAGAACGGCGCGCCGATCGACGCCAGCGGCGAGCTGAACGGCAGAAGCTACGACGGGCCGCCGGGATTGGGACAGGCGCTGCGGGACGAGCCGCGGGCGGCCTCCTGCTTCGTCGAGCGCGTGTTCTCCTACGGCGCGGCGCGGATGCCGACGGACGACGAGCGGGCCTGGCTCGCCGACGTGCAGACGGAGCTCGCGGACGACGGCCTGCAGTGGCGCGCGCTGATGCGCCGCATCGCAGGGAGTCCGGACTTCTACACGGTAGTGCCGGGAGCGTGACCGGCCGGTTCGGGTAGTAGAGAAGGAAACCGACATGAGTGCTACACGCGAGATCGACCGCCGCACGGTGCTGCGGGGCATGCTTCAGGGCGGCGCCGCCGTCGCCGTCGGGCTGCCGGTGCTGGAGTGTTTCCTGAACACGAGCGGGACCGCCTACGCAGCGACCGCCGGGGCCCCCGCCGCGCCCCTGCCGCCCTGCTTCGGCACCTGGTTCTGGGGCCTCGGCCTGACGCCCAACCACTGGGAGCCGGCGACCACCGGCCCCGACTACGAGTTGCCGGAGCACCTGGCCGGACTGCAGCCCATCAAGTCGAAGATGAACCTGTTCAGCGGCATGCAAGTGTTTCTGGACGGCAAGGTGAACCAGAACCACTATTCCGGCGCCCAGGGGCAGGCCACCGGCATGGTGTCGCGCAACGGCAGCGACTATTCGACGAGCATCGACACCATCGTCGGCGAGCAGATCGGCCGGGGGACGCGGTTTCGCTCCCTGGAGGCGACCTGCGACGGCGACAGCAGCGCGAGCTGGAGCGCGCGCGGCTCCAGCGGCCTGAACCCGTCCGAGACGTCGCCCCTCGCGCTGTACGCGCGCCTCTTCGGCGACGGCTTTCAGGATCCGAACATCGCGGATTTCAGGCCCGACCCGGCGGTGATGGTGCGGCACAGCGTGCTGTCCGCCGTATCCGAGCAGCGCAGGAAGCTGATGTCCGCGGTCTCGGCAGCGGACCGGGCACGGCTGGACGAGTACTTCTCGTCGGTGCGCGATCTGGAGCAGAAGCTGGCGTTCGAGCTCGACCGGCCGGCGCCGCTCCCGGCCTGCACGGTGCCGGGAGAGGGGACCGAGGAGATCGGGGCGCTCGTCGAGCAGGTCGAGCGCACCCACCGGCAGTTCGCGCATCTTCTCGCGCACGCGATGGCGTGCGGCCAGACGCGGATCTTCAATCTCACGATGGGCTCGGCGTTCTCCCGGCTGCGCAGGCCCGGCGAAGTGAACGCCTACCACGCCCTGACCCACGAGGAGCCGATCGATCGGGAGCTCGGGTATCAGCCCACCTGCAAGTGGCTGGGCGAGCGGATGATGGACTTCTTCCGGGAGCTCGTCCAGACGCTGGACGGGATCCGGGAGGGGAACGGCACACTGCTGGATCGCACGGTGATCCTCGCGTTCACGGACCATGGCGAGGCGCGGATGCACTCCATGAAGCGCTACCCGATTCTCACCGCCGGCAGCGGCGGGGGGCGGATGAAGACGGGCCTGCACGTCGCGGCCGAGGGCGACGCGGCGACCCGCGTCGGGTTCACCGTTCAGCAGGCGCTGGGCGTGGTCAGCGGCCGGTGGGGCACCGAGTCCAACCAGGTGTCGCGGCCGTTCGGCGAGGTGCTGGCGTGACGTCTCGCTGGCGCTCGAGAGCAGTCGTCGCGGAGGCGACGCTCGATGCGGGCACGGTCGGTCCGAGGGCGCGTTGGCGGGCTGGAGAGTTGCCATGATGGGTTTGCGATGGAGTCGTCTGGCGGTCTGGTACGGGCTCGTTGCCGCCGCGTTCGCCGTGTTGGCGGGGGGGCCGACCCAGGCGCGGGCGGAGGAGCAGTCGGCGCCCCGGACCGTGCCGCCCGGGGTGACCCTGGTGGAGGTGGTCCGGGAGCTGAACGCGTCGGCGGCGCAGCTGCTCTGGGTGCGACTCGGGGATGCCGATGGCGGGACCCTGCTGTTCCGGGCGGATGGCGGACCCGGCGAGGCGGGGTGCATCGACGAGTGCGCCGAGGAGTTTCCTCCTCTGCTGGCGCCGCCGGATGCCGAGCCCTTCGCCGACTGGTCGCCGGTCCGGCGCCCGGACGGGCGGCTGCAGTGGGCCTACCAGTCGCATCCGCTGCATACGTGGTCCCTCGAGGAGGAGCCGGGCGAAGTCGCCACCAACGTCGGTCTGGCCGAAACGGCGAACATGAAGCTCGCCGAGCGGGCCGCGGCGGGCGGGGCGCTGCGGCCGCCCCCCGAATGGCGGGTCGCCCGCTTCGAGCCCGCCCGGTCCATCGAGGTGCCGGCCGGCATCGAGGCCAGGTTCGTATCGTCGGCGCAGGCGGTCGTGCTGACCGATTTCGAGGGCTTCACGCTGTACGCGCTCGAGGGCGTTGCCGAGAACAACGGTCAGACCTGTTCCGATCACGGCTGCGAGGTGGACTGGCTGCCCGTCCCCGCGCCCGCGCTCGCCCTCGACGTGGGACGGTTCTCGGTCGTGACCCGCAAGGACGGCTCGCGCCAGTGGGCCTGGCGGGGCCGGCCCCTGTACCGGTACCGGGGGGACTTGCTGCCCGGGGACGCGCACGGCCGGGCCGTCGACGAGCGCCGGATCATGGCGGTGCTGACCGAGAACTTCCGGCCGCCGCAGGTGGCGGTGACGGCGCTCGAAGGCTACGGCGACGCCCTGGCGCTCGACGGCATGACGCTGTACACCGGCTCCGCGTTCGAGAAGTACTGGGGCGGGCGCAACCTGCGGGACAGCTTCAAGAACGCCTACGACCGGGGCAAGCGATTGGGCGGCGACGCCTGCGCGGACACCCAGTGCCTGACGATGTGGCGTCCGTTCCGCGCTGCCGCCGATGCGCGGTCGACCGGCTTCTGGGAGGTGTTCACGCGCCGCGACGGTAGCCGGCAGTGGGCCTACAAGGGCTACGCGGTCTACACCTACGCGGGCGACGAGGCGCCCGGCCAGAACCGGGGGCAGGCCACCTACGCCTTCGCCACGCTGGACGGGAGCCCCGAGGAGATCGAGCGGGCGGTGTGGCTGGCCGAGCTCGGCGGCACCTACGGCGGGGCGGGCGTGTACTGGAACGTCGCCAAGCCGTGATCCATGCGTGCGGCCGGTGCAGGCGACTCGGCGATGATGGCTTCGTTGTCGAAGACGCCACCATGTCCATCCGGCAGCCGGCTGATCGATACCCGCGCCGAAGCGGATGACCTTCTGGTCTCGTGTTGCGCCAGTCTGGTGGCGAGCGTGGCCAGACCGCGAAAGGAAATCGCTCGAGGATGCGTGATTTCTCCAGGCTGTTGTTCGCGGCGCTGATGACGGCGGCGGTCGTTCCCGCCGGAGCGCAGACGCCTGAACGGGAATGGTCCTACTTCGGCGCCGACGCGGCGTTCACGCGTTATTCGCCCCTCGACCGAATCGACCACGAGAACGTCGGCGATCTGGAGATAGTCTGGCGCCGGCCGGCGGCCGACCTGGAACTGCAGACGGCGTTTCCCGATCTGGGAGTGAACGCGTACCTGCGCTCGACGCCGATCCTGCTCGACGGCGTGCTCTACGCCCCGAACGCGCACGGGTTGCTGGAGGCGTTCGACCCGGCGACCGGAGAGACCATCTGGCGTCAGCCGCCATTCGCCGCCACCGAAGAGGAGGTCGCCGGCGGCAGCACGCGGGGAGCTGCGTACTGGACGGACGGCGACGCCCGGCGGTTGCTGTTGGTCCGCGGGGGGTACCTCTACGCGCTGGATGCGGAAACCGGCCGGCGGGTGGCGTCGTTCGGACTTGCCGACCAGGGCCGGGTCGACCTGGACTGGGAGCATCCGCTCGCCGGCGAGTTCGACTGGACGGCCGGGCCCCTCGTGGTCGGCGATGTCGTGGTGGTGGCCGGAACAACCGGCGGCTCGGGCGACGGCGGGATCGTGCGGGAGGCGGCCCCGGAGGACGTACGCGGCTTCGACGCGCGGACCGGCGAGCTGCTGTGGACGTTCCACGTGGTGCCCCGGGACGGCGAGTTCGGCGCGGATACCTGGGGCGACGGCTCGGGCGCTTACTCGGGCGACCTGGGTTCCTGGTGCTGCCTGACCGCAGACGAGGAGCTGGGGTACGTCTACGTGCCGCTGTCCGCGCCGACCGGAATGGTCTACGGCGGCCACCGGCCGGGCGACAACCTCTTCTCGGACAGTCTCGTCGCCCTGGACGCCGCGACCGGCGAGCGGGTCTGGCACTTCCAGATGGTGCACCACGACGTCTGGGAGTACGACACCGTTGGGCCGCCTATACTCGGCGACATCACGGTCGACGGCCGTCGCATCCAGGCGGTGATGCAGCCGAGCAAGACCGCGTTCCTGTACGTCTTCGACCGCAGGACCGGCGAGCCGGTGTGGCCGATCGAGGAGCGTGCGGTGCCGCAGTCGACCGTGCCGGGCGAGCGGACCTCGGCGACGCAGCCGTTCCCGACGAAGCCCCCGCCGTTCGACCGCCAGGGTGTCACGGTGGACGACCTCATCGACTTCACGCCGGAACTGCGGGCCGCTGCCCTGGAGGCAGTGGAGTCGCTGGTGCTGGGGCCGCTGTTCACGCCGCCGTGGCCGCGCAGCGGCGAGCCGGGCGGCAAGCTCGGGACGTTGACCGTCCCGGGCGGCTGGGGCGCCGGCAACTGGCACACCGGCGCGTTCGATCCCGAGACCGGCATCTACTACGCGGTGTCCCACACGCAGCCGACGGTCTGGAGCGTTTCCCCGACCACCGCCGAGGACGCCACGCTCGCCTGGGCGACCTCCCGCGGCGAGGAGCTGCGCGTCCCAACTCCCAGGCCGCGCGGGCTGCCGATTACCAAGCCGCCCTACGGCCGCATTACCGCCCTCGATTTGAACCGCGGCGATCTGGCGTGGATGGTCCCCAACGGCGACGGGCCGCGCAACCACCCGCTGCTGAAGGACCTCGATCTGCCGCCGCTCGGCATTCCCAACCGCCCGGCGCCGCTGGTCACCGGCAGCCTGCTGTTCCTCGGCGAGGGCAGCGACGCGATCATGGGCACGATCCGCGGCGAGGGCGACCCGTCCGACCCCGAGCAGGACCAGTCGTGGCGCTGGGGCCGGAAGTTCCGGGCCTACGACAAGGCGACGGGCGAGGCGGTCTGGGAGACCGAGCTGCCGGCCGGTACGACCGGCGGCCCGATGACCTACCTGCACGACGGGCGCCAGTACATCGTGGTCGCCGTCGGCGCCCGCGACGAGGTCCCCGAGTGGGTGGCGCTGTCGCTGCCCTAGTGCGGCACCCGCGGCCTGCACGACGTCATCCCCTTCGGCGGCGGCCGGAGCGTGATCCTGAAGTACAGCCGGATGTTCGACGTGTTCGACTGATGTCCCCTCAGCTCGTTCGGGGCCTGACCGACGGACTCACTCGCTGCGGTCTGCCGAAGTTCGCTCGAGAAGCTCCTGCAGTCGCGGCAGCGCCCGTCGGTCCTTCTCGCGGTCCGCGGCGCTCTTCGACCGGATCACGTCGGCCAGCGACGCCACCAGGATGGTCACGCCTTCGGCGGCATCGAGGGCGACAGCGTCCCGTCTCAAGTCCTTGTAGCCGCCTGTACCCGCCGGCGTGAAGGATACGTCCAGGGCGCCCGCCCGGGTCGTCAGGTTGAGGATGGCGTCCGGTCCGAGATTGCGCAGGAAACCGGCGGAGCAATCGAAGGGGAGACCCTGAGGGACATCGTCGGTGCGAATGCGGGCGGCGAGCGTTTTCAGAGCGGTCGCGAGACACTGCAGATTGTCGGGATCGTTGGCGGGCGCGATGTCGATGTCGACGGTCACGCCGACATCGCCGTGCAGGATCGCGGCCATCCCGCCAATCAGCACGAAGCGCACGTTGGCGTCATGCAGTGCGGCCAACATGACGACCGGATCGAAGGGCTCTTCAGCCACGGACCCGCTTCCGCAACTGACGCTGGCCTCGCAGGACGAACCGCGCGGCGCGGGTGGCGTCGGCCAGACGCTGGGCGGGTGTTCGACGAAGCGTGCGCGAGAACAGCGAGGCGGTCTCCGGGTCGGGTTCGCCGAGCCTGGCACGTACCTCGAATCCAGTTGCCCGGACGAGGCGCTCCACCATGTCCGTGGAGGGAGTACGGGCGCCGGATTCTATGCGGGCAATCGTCGACTGCGGCACGCCGGCTCTGTGCCCCAGCTCCGCCTGCGTGAGCCCGGCACGTCTGCGTGACTCACGAACGAGATTGCGAAGGATCACTTGGCCTGTATAGCCGATTGGCTATGTAGAGTGCAAGCGGGACGACTGGGCCAACGGCGGTTGCGTGAGCACCTGCCGATTCGGTAGAATTCCATATCCGACCATTCTGGTCGGCAATGCGGATCGACCATCGACCGCGACTCTTCGCCGGCCCAGGGCGGCCGGAGGTGTCGCGTGGACCGGGAGCAGGCGTCATGGCGACCTCGACCGACAACATCGAGCAGCTTGCGAATCAGGACTACAAGTACGGCTTCGTCACCGACATCGACGCCGAGGCGGTCCCGCCGGGGTTGAACGAGGAGATCATCCGGATCATCTCGGCCAAGAAGGACGAGCCCGAGTGGCTGCTGGAATGGCGGCTCAACGCGTTCGGCGTCTGGCGGACGATGGCCGAGCCGAAGTGGCACAACGTGCACTTCCCGCCGGTCGACTTCCAGGACATCATCTACTATTCCGCTCCGAAGCAGAAGCCGAAGCTGGAGAGCCTCGACGACCTCGATCCGGAGATCAAGGCGACCTTCGACAAGCTCGGCGTGCCGATCGAGGAGCAGAAGGTGATGGCCGGGGTGGCGGTCGACGCGGTGTTCGACTCGGTGTCGGTCGCGACCACCTTCAAGGACAAGCTGGCCGATCTCGGAATCATCTTCTGTTCGTTCTCCGAGGCGGTGCGGGACCATCCCGAACTGGTCCGCAAGTACCTCGGGTCGGTGGTGCCGGCTTCCGACAACTTCTACGCGGCGCTCAACTCGGCGGTCTTCTCCGACGGCTCGTTCGCCTACATCCCGAAGGGCGTCAAGTGCCCGATGGAGCTGTCCACCTACTTCCGCATCAACGCGGCGCAGACCGGGCAGTTCGAGCGGACGCTGCTGGTGGCCGACGAGGGCGCGACGGTGAGCTACCTGGAAGGCTGCACGGCGCCGATGCGCGACGAGAACCAGCTCCACGCGGCGGTGGTCGAGCTGGTGGCCCTCGACGACGCGACGATCAAGTACTCGACGGTCCAGAACTGGTATCCCGGCGACAAGGACGGCAAGGGCGGCATCTACAACTTCGTCACCAAGCGCGGCAAGGCGTCGACGAACGCCAAGATCACCTGGACGCAGGTGGAGACCGGCTCGGCCATCACCTGGAAGTACCCGAGTTGCATCCTGCAGGGGGACAACTCGGTCGGCGAGTTCTACTCGGTCGCCGTCACCAACAACCGCCAGCAGGCCGACACCGGCACGAAGATGCTCCACCTCGGGAAGAACACCCGCAGCACCATCGTCTCGAAGGGGATCTCGGCCGGCAAGGGCCAGAACACCTACCGCGGCCTCGTGCGGATCGGCAAGAACGCCAAGGGGGCGCGCAACTTCTCGCAGTGCGACTCGCTGCTCATCGGCGACAAGTGCGGCGCGCACACCTTCCCCTACCTGGAGGTGCGCAACACGTCGTCGCAGGTCGAGCACGAGGCGTCGACGTCGAAGATCGGCGAGGACCAGATCTTCTACTGCCGCCAGCGCGGCCTGTCGACCGAGGACGCGGTCAACATGATCGTCAACGGCTTCTGCAAGGAGGTCTTCCGCGAGCTGCCGATGGAGTTCGCGGTGGAGGCGCAGAAGCTGCTCGGCGTCAGCCTCGAAGGCAGCGTCGGATAAGCCCGCAGCGGGTCTGTCGGGTCGGCACGGAGCGGCGCGGTCGGTCGTGCAAGGCCAGCCGGCTGGTTGAAACAAGAGACGCACAGCGCAGGTGCGAAGGGAACGTCAGACAGCATGCTCGAAGTCACGAATCTGCACGCTTCGGTCGCCGGCCGGGGCATTCTGAAAGGCATCGACCTGTCGGTGCGGGCGGGCGAGGTGCACGCCATCATGGGGCCCAACGGTTCCGGCAAGAGCACCCTCGCGGCGGTGCTGGCCGGTCGCGAGGAGTACGAGGTGACGGCCGGGTCCGTTGCCTACGAGGGTCGGGACCTGCTGGAGATGGAGCCGGAGGAGCGCGCGCGGGAAGGCATTTTCCTTGCCTTCCAGTACCCGGTGGAGATCCCCGGGGTGAACAACGCCTATCTCCTGAAGGCGGCGCTCAACGAGGTCCGCAAGCACCGCGGCGAGCTGGAGCTGGACGCGATCGACTTCATGGCGCTGGTCAAGGACAAGATGCAGGTCCTCCACATCGACCAGGACCTGCTGAAGCGCCCCGTCAACGAGGGCTTCTCCGGCGGCGAGAAGAAGCGCAACGAGATCTTCCAGATGGCGGTCCTCGAGCCGAAGCTGGCGATCATGGACGAAACCGATTCGGGTCTCGACATCGACGCGCTGCGGACGGTCTCGGACGGCGTCAACGCGATGCGCAGCTCCGAGCGGGCGACCCTGGTGGTCACCCACTACCAGCGGCTGCTGAACTACATCGTGCCCGACGTCGTGCACGTGCTGTCGGACGGCCGCATCGTCAAGTCGGGGGGCAAGGATCTGGCGCTGGAGCTCGAGGAGAAGGGCTACGGTTGGATCGAGGGCGTCGCCGAGCAGGTCGGGGCGTAGCGGGGTGGCGATGACGACACTCGCACCTGCCGAAGCGTACGCCGACGCGTTCGAGGCGGTCCGCCGCACGGCGCCTGCGCCCGGCGCGGTCGTCGATTTGCGGCGCCGAGCCTTCGAGCGCTTCACCGCGCTCGGTGTGCCGACCACGCGACTGGAGGCGTGGCGCTTCACCAACGTCGCGCCGATCGCGAGCACCGCCTTCGCCCTCGCCGCGCCGGCCGAGCGCGAAGCGGCCAAGGCCGATACCGCGCCGCACGCCCTGCCGGGCATCGGGTCCGGACTGCTGTTCGTCAACGGCCGCCACGTGGCGCTCGCCTCGGACGTGTCCGTGCTGCCCGCCGGCGTCGAAGTGCTGAGCTTGGCGGACGTGCTCGCCTCTGAAGCGAACGAAACCCGGGCGGCGGTCGAGGCGCACCTGGCCTCCGGCGCCGGCATCGAGGACGCGGCGTTCACGGCGCTCAACACCGCGCTGCTCCACGACGGCGCAGTCGTGCGCGTGCCTGCCAACACCGTGGTCGAGCAGCCGATCCAGTTGCTCTTCGTCACGTCCCCGCCTCCGGGCGGCGAGCCGGTGATGACCCATCCGCGCGTGCTGCTCGTCGTCGGCGAGAACGCGCAGGTGCGGGTCGTCGAGAGCTACGGCGGCGGCGATTCCCCGTACCTGACGAACACGATCACGGAGGTCGTCGCCGGGCCGGGCGCCGTGGTCGACCACTACAAGCTGGTGCGCGAGGGCCCCTCCGGCTACCACATCGGCGCGATGCACGTCCGGCTCGGCCGGGCCGCCAACTTCTCGTCGCACGCGGTCACCCTCGGGGGCGCGATCGTGCGCAACGACGCGCAGGCGCTGCTCGCCGGCGAAGGGGTGGAGTGCACGCTCAACGGCCTCTACCTGGCGAACGGGCGCCGACTGGTCGACAACCACACGACGATCCACCACGCGCAGCCGCACTGCTCGAGCCACGAGCTCTACAAGGGAATCCTGGATGGCGAGGCCCGCGCCGTCTTCAACGGCAAGATCATCGTCGCCATCGACGCCCAGAAGACCGACGCCAAGCAGACCAACAAGGCGCTGCTGCTCTCCGAGGACGCGCAGATCAACACGAAGCCGGAGCTGGAGATCTTCGCCGACGACGTGAAGTGCACCCACGGCGCCACGGTGGGGCAGCTCGACGAGGACGCGCTCTTCTACCTGCGCGCCCGCGGGCTCGGAGTGGAGCAGGCGCGGAGCGTCCTCATCCACGCCTTCGCCGGCGACCTGCTGAACCACATCGCCATCAAGCCGATCCGCGATCAGCTCGACGATCTCCTGCTGGCGCAACTGCCCGGATCGGGTGGAGGGTCGTTCCATGTGGACGCGTGACGACGAAACCGGGACCGGACGGTGTTACCGGGCGACCCGTCGACACGAGCATTGCGGATTCCGCTGCGCTCGAGTTGCGGCGGGGCACGGCCGGACCTGTTCGCGGGGGTGTCTGCGGTGAGCGCCCCGCAAGTCGCCGCCGCGACGGCGCCGCCGGGGCTCGACGTCGAGCGCATCCGGCGTGATTTCCCCATCCTCGAGCGGATGGTCCGCGACCACCGCCTCGTCTACCTCGACAACGCCGCCACGACCCAGAAGCCGCGGCCGGTGCTCGACGCGCTGGCCCACTACTACGACAACACCAACGCCAACATCCACCGGGGCGTCTACATGCTGAGCGGGGAGGCGACCGCCGCCTACGACGCCGCGCGCGTCAAGGTGCAGCGATTCCTCAACGCCCGCGCGTCGCGGGAGATCATCTTCACGCGCAACTCCACCGAGAGCATCAACCTGGTGGCGCACAGCTTCGGCCGGCGGCACGTGGGCCCCGGCGACGAGATCGTCATCACCCACATGGAGCACCACTCGAACATCGTGCCGTGGCAGCTCCTGTGCGAGCAGGTCGGGGCGCAGCTCCGGGTGGCGCCCATCGACGACAGCGGCACGCTGCAGCTCGACGAGTTCGAGCGGCTCCTCGGACCGCGCACGAAGCTGGTCTCGGTGGTGCACCTGTCGAACTCGCTCGGCACCATCAACCCGGTGCGCGAGATCGTCGACATGGCGAAGCGCCGCGACGTGCCGGTGCTCATCGACGGCTCGCAGGCGGTCTACCACATGCCGGTGGACGTGCAGGCGCTCGACTGCGACTTCTACGCCTTCACCGGCCACAAGCTGTACGGCCCGACCGGCATCGGCGTCCTGTGGGGGCGCGAGGAATGGCTGGAGCGGATGCCGCCGTACCAGGGCGGCGGCGACATGATTCGCTCGGTCACGTTCGAGAAGACGACCTACGCCGATCTGCCCCACAAGTTCGAGGCGGGCACGCCGCACATCGCCGGGGTGGTCGGCCTCGGCGCGGCCGTCGACTACCTGCAGGGGGTCGGCTTCGATGCCATCGCTCCGCACGAGGCGGACCTGCTGGACTACGGCACGGCGGCGCTCTCCGAGGTCAAGGGGCTGCGGCTCATCGGCACCGCCGCGCACAAGGCGAGCATTCTCGCTTTCGTCATGAAGGGCGCGCACCCGCACGACGTCGGCACCATCGTCGATACCGAGGGGGTCGCCCTGCGCACCGGGCACCACTGCACGCAGCCGATCATGGACCGTTTCGGGGTGCCGGCCACGGCCCGCGCCTCGGTGGCCATGTACAACACGCGCGAAGAGATCGACGCGCTGGTGCGCGCGCTCGAGCGCGTGCGGGAGATGTTCCCCGTATGAACGACTTGCGCGACCTCTACCAGGAGGTCATCCTCGACCACAACCGCCATCCGCACAACTTCGGAGAGCTCGACGGCGCCGACCGGCACGCCGACGGCCACAACCCGCTGTGCGGCGACAAGCTGGCCGTTTACGTCAATCTCGACGGAGAGACCATCAGCGACGTCAGGTTCTCCGGCTCCGGCTGCGCCATCTCGAAGGCGTCGGCGTCGCTGATGACCGACGCCGTCAAGGGCAAGACGCTCGACGAGGCGCACCGGCTCTTCGACCAGTTCCTCGCCCTGGTGACCGACGACGACGCGGTGGTCGACGACGCGCTGCTGGGCAAGCTGGCGGTGCTCGGCGGGGTGCGCGACTACCCGACCCGCGTCAAGTGCGCCAGCCTCGCCTGGCATACCCTGCGGGCGGCGGTCGACGATCGCCACGAGGTCGTGTCGACGGAGTAGGCGGAGCCTGTCACGGCTCGACGACGGTCAGGCCTTTGAAGTAGCGACGGTAAGCACGCCACATCCGTCCCGCCAGGAACAGCGCCCTGTCGTGCGGGGAATCGCGACGAATCCCGGACGGCGCGTGGTATCGTGTTTCCGAAAGACACGCATGGGGATACTGAAAATCGACGACGTGCCGCCGCCGCTCGGCGCCGGCGGGGATGGTGACCGGTCCGCGGCTGCCGGAGGAGTCTCGGAAACCGGTATCGGGCAGGCGACTGCCGGCGCGGCCGGAGCCTCCACGGCTGCCGCGCCGCCCACTGCCGCCACGGCCGAAGGAGGCGCAACGGGCGCGGCACCGCCTGTCATTCCACCGCACGTGGACGGCTCCGCACCGCCGCCGCAGGCGCCGAGGCCACCGTTGCCGGCGCCGGACGGGCCGCCCGCGTCGTCCATGTTCGATACCAGCGCGCTGACGGCCCCCGCCGCGCAGACCGGGCCGTCGGCCGCTTCGCCAAAGGAGCCCGCGCCGCCGATCGAGCCCGACCCGGTCAGGACGCTGGAGCTCAAGCCGCAGATCGTCGAGCAGCTCTCGACGGTGTTCGACCCCGAGATCCCGGTCAACATCTACGAGCTCGGTCTGATCTACGACATCGCCGTCGACAAGGAGGGCCTGGCCGTCATCCAGATGACCTTGACCGCGCCCGGCTGCCCGGCGGCGGTAACCCTGCCGGCCGAGGTGCAGGGAAAGGTCCAGGGAGTCGACGGCGTCAGCGACGCCCGCGTCGACCTGGTCTGGGAGCCGCCGTGGGACAAGGACCGGATGTCCGACGCGGCGAAGCTGCAGCTCGGGATCTTCGACTGAGCCGTCGGCGCGGTCGAGCCGATCCCTCCAATGACCACCATCGCCGCGCGGTCCGACTACCGGATCGGCCGGGACAACATCCGGTTCCTCGGCCTCGACGTCCACAACCCGGTCTTCGTCGTCTCCAGCCTCACCATCATCGCGTTCGTCACCGCGGTGCTGACCTTCCGGGACGCCGCCGCGGGCGTCTTCGACGCGCTGTACGCCTGGCTCACCTCGACGTTCGACTGGGTGTTCATGGGCGCGGGGAACCTCTTCGTCCTGTTCTGCCTGCTCCTGCTGGCGACGCCGGTCGGCCGCGTGCGGCTGGGCGGTCCGGACGCCAGGCCCGACTACTCCGCCTGGTCCTGGGTCGCCATGCTGTTCGCGGCCGGGATCGGCATCGGCCTGATGTTCTTCGGCGTGGCGGAGCCGGTCGACCATTTCCGGAATCCGCCGCTCGGGGTCGACGCCGCGGACACCGCCGCCGCGCACCGGCTCGCCATTGCCTCGGCCATCTATCACTGGGGCGTGCACCCGTGGGCGATGTTCGCGGTCGTGGCGCTCGCGCTCGCCTTCGCGGCCTACAACCTGGGGTTGCCGCTGACCCTGCGGTCGGCCTTCTATCCGGTCCTGGGCGAGAGGGTCTGGGGCCGGTTCGGCCACGTCATCGACGTGCTCGCCGTGTTTGCCGCGCTCTTCGGGCTGGCCACCTCGCTCGGGCTGGGCGCCGAGCAGACAGCGGCTGGGCTGGCCCATCTGTTCGGCGTGCCGGACACCGACACGACCAGGGTGCTGGTCATCGCCGGCATCACGTCCGTCGCGCTGGCGTCAGTGGTCGCCGGGCTGGACAAGGGCGTCAAGCGCCTGAGCCAAGTCAACCTGTTCCTGGCCCTGCTGCTGCTCGCGTTCGTGCTGGCGGTAGGGCCGACCCTCGACCTGTTCGCCGGGTTCGTCGCCAGCATCGGCTACTATCTCGCGGCGATCGGACCGCTCAGCAACTGGGTGGGACGGGACGACTTCGACTTTCTGCACGGATGGACCACCTTCTTCTGGGCGTGGTGGCTCTCGTGGTCGCCCTTCGTCGGCATGTTCATCGCCCGGGTCTCGCGCGGCCGGACCGTGCGCCAGCTGGTCGGCTGCATGCTGGTCGTTCCGGTGTCGCTCTCCGCGCTCTGGATGCACGCCTTCGGGGCGACCGCGCTGTCGCACTACCTCGACGGGGGCCACACCGCGGCGGTCGATGCGGTGCAGGCCGGGCAGCCGGAGATGGCGCTGTTCAGGATGCTGGAGCTGCTGCCGCTCACCGGCGTCACGTCGACCATCGGCATCGTCCTGGTCATCGTCTTCTTCGTCACCTCCTCCGATTCCGGCTCGCTCGTGATCGACACCATCACCGCCGGCGGCAAGCTCAACGCGCCGGTCGCCCAGCGCGTCTTCTGGTGCACGTTCGAAGGGCTCGTCGCCATCACCCTGCTGGTCAGCGGCGGACTGGTGGCCCTGCAGACCGCCTCCCTCCTCACCGGCTTTCCGTTCGCGCTGGTGCTGCTCGGGATGTGCTACAGCATCTGGAAGGGCCTGCGCGCCGCCGCGGCGTAGGAGCCTGCGCCTTCGTCGCCCTTGTCCCTACTACACTGATGAGAGAAGGGAAGGCGAAGTGAACGCGTCGGACGCGCTGAGAGGAATCGTGGAGTCGGTGACGCCCCGCCTCGAGCGGCTGGCGGGCGCGGAGGTCACGGGCAGACCGGCGCCGGGGAAGTGGTCGAAAACCGAGATCCTCGGCCACCTGATCGATTCGGCGGCCAACAACCACCACCGCTTCGTTCGGGCGCAGCTCGTCGACGAGCTCGACTTCCCCAGCTACGAGCAGGACCGTTGGGTCGAGCGGCAGGACTACGCCGGCGCCGACTGGCGCGAGCAGCTGACTCTGTGGCGCGCCTACAACCTGCACCTCGCCAGGGTCATCGAGCGCATCCCGGAAGCCGCCCTGAACAGACGCTGCCGCCTCGGAACCGAAGGCGTCATGACGCTGGACGAGATCGTGGAGGGGTACCTGATCCACCTGCGGCACCACCTCGGACAGTTGCTGCCGGACCTCGAGGCGTCGGCCGAGGACTAACGGGTGTTGCGCGCCGACCTGGAGTCGCCGGACAAGGCGGCGCTGGCGTACCGCGACTTCGTCCGCGCCGCCGTTCGGCGCTGCGTGCTGGAGTGGAAGACGTTTCGGCCGGACGACGTCAGGGCCATGGCCGTGGAGGCCGGTATTCCAGAGGCCGACTGGCAGGGGGGCGTCGACTACGTCGGGTAAGAAATCCGCGGCCTCCACGAAGGCAACGCCATCCGCTACCGGCTACGGCCCGAGGACCTGGCCGGCCTCACCCGCTCCTGAGAAGCCTCGCGGAAACGTGGCACGCCGCACTCGCTGGCGGGCTGGGACATCCCGTGTTCATCCCATGTGCACAGCATGCACTGGCTACTGTGACCTCAACGCGCGCCGCTTGACGCGCCTGGTCACGACGCCGTCCGCGTCCTCTCCGTAAACCCCTGCAATCACAACCGTGGACGGCGCCGGGTTCGGCCTCCCGGAGCGATGGCATTCCGTGTGCAGGAACTCCTCATCAACGGGAGCGTCACGGATCGTCCGCGGGCGTGGCTCTCCACTGCCGAAGGGAGGAGTAGGATGCAGATCGGCGGCATCGTTCGAGGTGGGGTCATTCTGATTTCGGTGGCGGGGTTCCTGGACGGATCCGCCGCCGTCGCGCAGTCGTTGCCGGCCGACGGACCGGCGTCGCCGGCCGCGGGATCGCTGCGTCTCGCCCGCGTCCCGGTCGAACCGCCCGGCGGGCGCATGGAGTCGGGCGCACAGCGTGACCAGGAACCGCAAGCGACCTACTTCGATGGAGGGGGCCTCCATCTCGCCCTTGGCGCTACGTCGTTCTGGCAGCGGCCGACCGCCCAGCCGGAAGCGGCGACATTCCTGTCCGCGGGCCTGCATCTCGGCAGTGCTCTGGCCGTCGTCGGCGAACTGGGAAGGGGGTGGAGGGCGAGCGGCCGCCTGCAGACGCCGGGCGGAGCCGGACCCGCGTCGGCGTGTTCCGACATCCACGCGGGGTTCCACACCTTCATGGGAGGCGTGCAGTACCGCCTGTCGCGCGCCCGGCGCAGCACACGGTTCGTCCAGGTCCTCGCCGGCCGCGCGTCATTCGCCGGAACGGCCGGGGAAGCCGACAACGGCGGCGCGTACTCGCGTTGCTTCGATTCCTTCTCGTCCGGATTGGCCCTGGCCGCTGGCGGCGGGGTGGACTTTCATCTCACCGATCGACTCGCGCTCCGCGTCGCGGCGGCCTACCGGCGCCTCAGCCTTCCATCGCTCGACGGGACGGAGCGCGTTTTCATGAGGAACGACGCGGACCGGCATCTGGGCATGGTGCGGGTCGCGGTGGGGTTCGTCCTCGGCATCTGAGCCGACTTCGTCAGTGGCTGGCTCCGGGGGGACAGACGCGCGGCCACAGTCTCGGGACGGGAGGCGCGCGCAACGATTGCGAAAGGAGGGATGCGGTGATGCTCAGCCCGGATCTGGTTGGCTTCGTCAAGGAAGGTTTGGGGCGGGGACTTTCGCGCGACGAGATCGAGGACATTCTCGTTCGTGCGGGCTGGCCCGCGGATCAGGTCCGGCGGGCGCTGGTCGGATTCGCCGACGTCGAGTCTCCGATCCCGGTTCCGCGACCCGTCGTCTCGACCCGGCCGCGCGAGGCCTTCCTGTATGTCGTGATGTTCATGGCGTTGTTCGTCAGCGCCTTCAACCTGGGGGTGGTGCTGTTCGCACTGGTCGATCTGGCTCTACCCGATCCCGCCGGCGTGCCGTCGGAGGTAATCCGCGCGGCGCTCCGGTTGTCGGTGTCGGCGCTCGTCGTGGCGAGTCCGGTGTTCGCCTGCGTCACCCGGATCGTCCGGCGCGGCGTCGAGGCGCAGCCGAGCGCCCGCACGTCGCGGATCCGGCTGCAGCTCACCTACGTGACGCTGTTCGTCGCCTCCTGCGTGCTGGTGGGCGCGGTCACCGTCCTCCTCTACAGCTTCCTGGGCGGCGAGCTGACGGCGCGATTCGTGCTGAAGGCGCTGACCGTGACCGCGATAGCGGGCGGGGCGTTCAGCTACTACCTCCGCGACCTGCGCGAGGCGGAGCGCGATCCCCGCGACACACGCGTTCCACGCCGTCGCGACCCCCTTCCCGCGATCGGCGCCGCGACGGTGGCCGTCGCGGTAGTCTCCGGGTTGGTCGCACTGGGCTCGCCGGCCGGCCAGCGTCGCGAGCGGCTGGACGCGCGCCGCGCCCAGGACCTGCGGGTGATCGCTCGGGCCGTAGATCGCTACGAGGCGACGCACGAGCGGCTGCCCGCGACGCTCGACGAGCTGCAGCGCGGCTCCGACGTCCAGGTAGCCATCACGGACCCGGTAACGCGCGACCCGTACGGCTACGAGACAGGGGAGGGAACCGCGTACGAGCTGTGCGCGGTCTTCGAGCTGGCTACCACCACCGACGAGCGCGAGTTGCGCAGGGGGCGGCCGTTCTCGAGACACGAGGCGGGCCGGCACTGCTTCCCGCTTCGGGCCGAGCGGGACCGTCTTGATCCGGCCGCCTCGAGATGATTACGGCAGCGCGAACGCCAGCACGGTGCTGCTCGCGATCACCGCGGCAACGGCGTTACGGACGAAGCTCCCGGCCCAACCGCTCCAGCCTGCGGGCGCCGGCGAGGATGCCGTGCAGCCCGTAGTTCCCCTCGTGGCAGGCGTACTCGAAGAGCGGCCCGTCGGTGCGCCGGAACGGCATCATCACCGTGTAGGGCGCGGTGTAGACCGTCAGGTCGTTCACCGTGTACTCGTAGGCCACGGTGTCGGGATCGATCCGCGTCAAGCGCTCGATCAGGTGCATGTTCGTCGATGACAGGCTGCTGCTCCCGCCGGCGAACTGGGCGGTCTCGATGACGAGGGTCTCGCCCTCCCAGTGGGCGCGGGAGACGCCGCTGCGCTGCGGGAACGGCGGCTTGGCGGTGTCGTCGATCGGGATGATCCGGGCGTTGTGCACCATCTCGTTCAGGATCGCCACGTAGCCGGGCGCCTGGAAGATCATCACGTTGTTGTTGTAGGTGCCCGACGTCATCGGCGGGCCCGCGTTGAAGCCCATGATGCAGCGGTCGAACATGCTCCGGTTCTCGTAGGAGTCGTACATGTGCTCGCGCCGGTACGCCGCCCGCTCGCGACCGCGCGCGATGGCCTCCTCCGTGCGGGGCGGCCGCCGTCCGTTCGGCGGATCGACGATCAGCGAGGTCCGCTTGTCGGAGGTCAGCTCGATGCCCCGCTCGTACCAGAACTCGTTGTACGACAGCACGCCGCCCTCGGACCGCGGCCGGTAGAAGAGTGCGCCCTTCTCCGGGTCGAAGAGGTCACGGTTGCGGCGGATGCGCTCCGACGCTTCGAACTGCGCCGCCTCCTCCGCGCCGAGCGTCTCCACGCCCTCGAACTGCTGCGGTCGCTCCAGCGGCGTCAGCGTGCGGAAGGTGAAGATGCCCGAGACGTCCGGCTGGCCGTCGGGCGTGCGCAACGGCATCGTCCGGTCGCCCGTCTGGGCCAGCACGGCCGGCGCGGCCAGGGCGAGGAGGAGCAGCACGGTGCAGAGGGCGGCGAAGGTCTTTCTCGGCATGGTCGGTCTCGTCTTCTCGTGCGTGTCGATGAGGAGCGCGGGATATTGCCGACGGGTTGCCCCGCAGGATCCGAAACAGCTTACATCAGGCGGAAGCCCCCATCGTTGCGGGTCATTCCGCCGCCGGCCTGCGGTCGAAGGCGAAGGACCGGATCGAGCCCGGGAGAGCCTGCGGTGTCGCCGCCGTGTTCGACGCCAATCGAGTCGTCGTCGGAACGAGACACGCCGTGTACCGTATGGCCAATACGTACGTCAGGTCGCGCAAGAGGAAACTGCGGAATGGAACCGATCATCGACCATATCGAGATTACCGTGCGCGACATGCGCGTCGCTGCGCCGTTCTACGACAAGCTGCTTCCGCTCCTGGGCTTCGATCTCAAGAACCGGAACAGCGCCGTGCTGGACGATCACGAGCTGCACGTCGTCGAGTACCTGCACCCGCGGTTGGGGTTCGCCATCAATTCGCCGAGGAGCGCTTTTCGGACCGATGCGGTCAATCGCCGCAGGCCCGGCGCGCTGCATCACCTTGCATTCAGGGCGAAGTCCCGCGCCGAGGTCGATCGGCTGCACCGCGAGGTGTCGACGATCGGAGCCGAGATCGTGAGCCCGCCGCGGGAGTACCCGGAGTACGTGCCGCCGGGCTACTATGCGCTCTTCTTCAAGGACCTCGAGGGCATCAAGTACGAGATCGTCCACACGCCGTAGCGGTCGGGATCCGGGACTGACGCCTCTGCGGCGCAGACTCCTAGCGGGCGCCGCCCCCGCCGGTGGTGGTGTCCAACGAGAACGGATCCGGGCCGCGCCCTTCGGCGAACGCCTGCTCCATCATCCGGTGGCCGATGAACATCGCCGGCAATCCGTAGTTCCCCTCGTGGCACCGCGGCTCGTAGTAGATCCGGTTCTGCAGGTCGCTCTGGCGCCGCAGCTCCTGCCGGACCGTCCACGGCGCCGTCCAGACGGTCGGATCCTCGATGGTCGCCTCGTAGACGAGCGTGTCGGCGTCGACCACGGTGTACCGCTCGACGAGCCTCCGGTTCTCGGACGAGGCGCGATACGGGAACTTCGGGGAGAAGTTGGTGGTCTCGATGACCAGCGTGTCGCCCTCCCAGCGCCCCCGCGAGTCGCCGTGGCGAAGACGGACCCGGCTCGGCGGATGGTCGCCGCCCAGATTGACGACGCGCTGGAAGCCCTGGCCCTGCCCGACGTCGTAGGCGATCGCCAGGGCGCCCTCGCCCTGGGTGATGCGCCGGTGCCCGTTGAAGTCGGGCGTGGCGCCCAGCATGCACCGGTCGCCGAGGCTCTGGTCTTCGGGCCCGTCGTGGCGGTTCATCCGCAGCGTGTTGTAGAAGGGCGGGATGTCGAACCGGCGCGGCGACACCGGCCCGTATTCCCCGCCCTCGCAGCCCGGCGCCTGCTGCTCGCAGGTCGGCGTGTTCCGCATCAGCATCGTCCGCCAGTCGCGCTTGACGTCCTCCTGCCGCTGCGCCTCCGGGGTCAGGGCCGGGATGCGCCCGTTCGGGGGATCGACGACGAGCGACGTGCGCGGACCCGCCGGCTTCGCCGAGCTGAAGACCGCGTTGTAGGCCCCGGACACGTCCTGCGCGCTCCCGCGCGGACCGCGGATGTTGCGCCCCGGGTCGAACCGGCGCGCGTCATCGCGGGCAGCGCGCTCTTCCGCGGTCGCGAATTCCCGATCGCCCAGCTCGGGCGCCCGTTCGAAGGGCGTGTCCCAGACGTCGAGCCAGATCCCATCGAGAGCCGGATGTCCCCACTCGGTCCTGCCGATCTCCTGCCCCGCCACCGGAGCGGCGGCGAGCTGGAAAACCACCAGGACGGCGGCCAGCGCCATCGCGACACGGAATGAATCGAGCAGTCGTCGCTGCATGTCCCGACCTCCTCGAATGCCGCTCGGCAACCCGCGCACTCGACGCGGGCCATGCGGGAAAGTTGACCCGACCATCATAGTGCGCGGCTACTGGTTGGACAACGGCCTTCCGTGTGCGCGGCGCGGTGCGTCCCCTCCGTGGAAAGGCTTGGCGTACACTCGCAGCACCCATGCCGCAGCTCGAGCACATCGACGCCATCGAACGGCGCCTCTGGAGCGCCGCCGACACGCTGCGCGCGAACTCGAAGTACGCGGGTGCTGAGCACCGCCCTCGGTCTTCCATTACGAGTTCGAGTTCATCCATCCCTTCGAGGACGGCAACGGTCGCCTGGGCCGGCTCTGGCAGACGCTGATCCTGACTCGCTGGAAGCCGCTGTTCGCTCATGTGCCCGTCGAGAGCCTCGTCCGTGCCCGCCAGAGCGACTACTACGAAGCCATCCGGCGGAGCTCGGCGGAAGGCGAAAGCACGGCGTTCGTCGCCTTCATGCTGGAGACGATTCTTGCAGCCGTGCGGACCCCCCATGTGGCCCCCCAGGTTGCGCGTCTGCTTTCCGTGCTGGACGGCGAGATGTCGCTGCGGGAAATCCTGCACGCGCTCGGGCTCCGCGACCGCAAGTCGCTGCGGCAACGATACCTGTTGCCCGCGTTGCAGGGCGGCTGCGTGGAGATGACCCGTCCCGACGCGCCCAGCGCCAGGAATCAGAAGTACCGGCTGACACCGCTGGGGCAGCGTGTGCGGTCGGAAGCGGGCTGAGTCGACCGCGTTGCGGCGGCCTGAACGCTGCGCCGTGCCCCGAATCGGGCACGAGTCGAAAAGGACTCCGGGCCAGGGTCGAGGCGAGAAGTCAGGGCGGGAGTCGTTCTACAGCGGCTCCACCGTCACGTCGCTGATAGCCACGTGCGACAGCAGCCGCATGCTGTTGACCACGTAGTCGGGCGTCAGGGTGTCGACCGGCACCTTCCCGCCGTCGACGGCGTAGTTGTCCTGGTCGGAGAAGAGCACGCCGCCGATCCGATCGAACGCCGTCGCCCGGCGGAAGCGGAGTCCGTTGTCGAAGTCGTAGCCGAACTGCTCGATGCGGCCCGTCTCCGGGTCGAACCAGAAAGTGTAGGCGTCGTCCGCGTCGTTGCTCGTGCCGGGGGTGAACGACACCTTCATGCGGTGCAGGTCGCGGCCGTTCCAGCGGTCGAGGCCTAGGTCCTCGAAGTGGATGTCGCCCCCCTTCAGGGTGTAGGGCAGCAGGGGGAAGAAGACGCGCGCATTGGCGAAAGCGGTGGCGCGCCGCTCGCCCTCGGCGTCCAGCTCGACCTCTTCGCCGCCGCGCCACTCGGTGACGCCGTCGTTGTTCAGGCGCACGCGGCGCTCCGGCCGGTCGCCGCGGGCCGGGTCGGTCACGGTGAACTCGAACTCGCCCCCGTTGCGGGTCGCTTCTATGTCGAAGCTCCCCGACAGCGACGTGATCGTCATCGTCATCCGCGAGCTCTCGTAGAGGTCGCCGCCGTGGTACGCGATGGACTGCGCGACGATAGCGGGCAGGTCTGCGTCGGGTGCGGCGGCTCCCCCACAGGCAGCCGAGACGGCGACGGCGCTGGCGAGTGCTCCGGCGATGGCATGGCGTGCGTGCATGGCGACTTCCTTCAGTCTGACCGGTTCATTGCGTCTTCACCACAGTTTACCGCGGTCGTCGGCGCGCGTTTGCCGGCCAGCGGCGCGACGATCGTCAGCGGGAGCCTGCCGCCGGCGGCGTCGTTCGCCGGTATCGCAGCTCGCGGAGCGAACAGCCGGCGCGTTCCAGAAGGATCCGCGTCTCGCCGTCGGCACGGAAGCCCATCGAATGGAAGAACTGCCGCGCCGTCTCGTTCGACTCCAGCTCCCAGAGCTCCACCCCGGTGAAACCTCGGGCCCCGGCGTCCGCCAGCGACCGCTCGCACAGCAGCCGGCCTGCGCCTCGACGCCAATGCGAGGGGTGCACGAAGAGCGCCCAGATTTCGCCGGTCGCGCCCGCCGCGCGGACGCCGGGCGCCGAACGCAGCGTGCAGAACCCCACCACCGCGGAGCCGTCGCAGGCCACGAGGGTGGTGCTGACCCGGGGTCGCTCGAGGCATCGTCTCCACCCGGGAACGCGGGGCGCCACCTCCGGAGGGTCCAGGACGAGATGCGCGATCCGATCGGGAATCAGCGGTCGATAGGAAGCCTGCAGGCCGGCGGTGTGCACCGTCGCAATGGCCTCGGCATCGGCGACGTCGGCGCTGCGGATCGTGACGCTCATTCGGCATCCTGCATTTCTTGCGCAGACGATGCGCCACATGGTGAGCCGCCGAGCAAGGTCTTCGGCGGACGGGGTTCAGCGCCGCTCTCGGAGGCGTTCCCGAATCGCTTCCCGCCTCTCCTCCTGAAGCTCCTCGTACGCCTCGAGCTGCGCGTCGGTCAGCACGTCGTCGAGTGCGTCCATGGCTCGCTCCTGCACGCCATCGAGATCGCGACGCAGCCGGCGGGCCCGGAAGAACCCGAGTCGGCCGGTGGATTCCGAACCGTTCCGCAGGTCGATCCCGTATTCGCGGAGCACCTCGAGCCGGGCCTCGAACGCGGCCTGGAGGATCGGTCCGACCCGCTCGACCTGGGCATCGGTCAGGCCGAGCCGGGTGCGGGTTGCCTGGAACTGGAGCCGAAACTGTTCGACCGCCTCCGCCCCACCCGCCTGCGGTGAAGGCGCCGTCGGCTCCCTCTCCGCCGCGAGCGCCGCGGAGCAGGCGATTGCCGCGACGATGATGATCGCCACGCTGGCCCTGGTACTCATGACCTCAGGGTACCATACGGCCGCAGCCGAACCGTCTGCTTGCGCCATCATCGATAATCACCGGATGCCCGACCGCGTTCGTGTCTTCGGCCCGGCCACCGCCTCCAACCTCGGTCCCGGCTTCGACGTGCTGGGTCTGGCCCTCGAACGCCCCGGCGACCTCGTCGAGGCCGAGTTCCGCGACGAGCCGGGCGTGGAGATCGTCGAGGTGACCGGCGCCGACTCGCTCAACACCAACCCGCGCGAGAACGTGGTCGGCATCGCCGCCGCCGCGGCGCTCGAACTGTTGCGGGCCGCTGACCGCGGCGTCCGTCTGTGGTTGCACAAGCGGATGCCCCTCGGCAGCGGTCTCGGCAGCTCGGCCGCCAGCAGTGTCGGAGGCGCCGTGGCGGTCGATGCGTTGTTCGGCGGCGTGCTCTCGACCGACGACCTCGTTGCCTGCGCCCTGCGCGGGGAGGCGGCGGCTTCCGGCACCGCGCACGCCGACAACGTGGCGCCCAGCGTGCTAGGCGGCATCGTCCTCATCCGCGCCGCCGACCCGTTGGACCTGATCCGGCTGCCGGTGCCCGAACCCCTCCGCGTCGTGCTCGTCCACCCCCACGCGCAGGTGCTCACCGCCGAGGCGCGGCGGCTGGTGGCCGAGCGGCGGTTCACCATCGGGCAGGCGGTCGCCAATCTCGGCAACGTCGCGGCGCTGGTCACGGCGCTGCACAGCGGGGACCTGGCCCTGCTTGGCCGCAGCATCCAGGATGCGCTGGTGGAGCCGGTTCGTGCGCCCCTCGTGCCTGCCTTCGACGAGGTCAAGCGGGCCGCGCTCGACGCCGGCGCGCTCGGTTGCTCCATTTCCGGCTCGGGGCCGAGCGTGCTCGCCTTCGCCGACTCGGATGCCATGGCCGCGGCCGTGGCCGACGCGATGCAGGCGACGTTCGCGGCGGCCGGTCTCGAGAGCGACCGCTACGTCGGGCCGGTCAACACCGCCGGCGCTTGCGTCCTGGCGTGAGTAGGTATACTCATCAGTATGAGTACACGCCTGCAGATCGTCATGTCCGAAGCCGAGGTGGCGTCGTTGCGCCAGGTTGCCCGTCGCGCCGGGTTGACCGTGAGCGAATGGGCGCGGCGAGCGCTGCGTGCGGCGCGCAATGCTCAGGCCGTTCCGAGCCCGGCAAGCAAGCTGCAGGCGCTCGAGCGTGCCCTGGGCTGCAATCATCCCACCGGCGACATCGACGAGATGCTCTCCGACATCGAGCGCGGCCGTGATCTTCGTTGACTCCAACGTGCCGATGTACCTGGTAGGTGCGCACCACCCGAATCGGGACCGGGTCGCGGAGTTCCTCGGGGCGCACGCCGCCAGCGACTACGTCACGAGTGCGGAGGTGTATCAGGAGATCGTGCACCACTACGTTGCCGTCGATCGGCGCGCCGCGATTGCAGACGCATTTCGGCTTCTCGACGATCTGGTGACCACGGTATTCCCGATCGTCCGTGAAGACGTTTCCGTTGCGCACACGATCGCCAACGAGCAGCACGCACTCTCGGCGCGTGACTGCCTTCACTTGGCTGTCATGGAGCGTCGAGGGGTGAAGACGGCGCTGACCTGCGACACGGCGTTCGCGCTCAGGCCCGGGATCGAGTGCGTCCCGTAGTTTGCGAGCGGCCCGCAGGCCTCGGTCGGTACCGCCGGCGCACGGGAGGTGCAGGCGGGGAGCGCCGTCAAGGCGCCGTCGACGGTGATTCGCCGCGCCGCGGCCGCTGCAGCGCCAGGAAGAAGGCCGCCGACATGCCCGCCGCGCCGAACAGCATGCACATCACCATGATCTGGTAGCGCACCGCTATCAGCGGGGAGACGCCCGACAGGATCTGGCCGGTCATCATCCCCGGCAGCGACACGAGGCCGACGGCGAAGAGCGTGTTGACCTGCGGGATCAGTGCGGAGCGCATGGCGATGGGGCGTGCGTCGACGTACGGCGCCCCGCGGGCGAGCTCGGCGTCGAGCCGCTCTGCCGACAGGCTGACCGCGTTCATCGAGGCGGCGAACACCATGCCGCCCAGCGGTATCAGGACCGTCGGGTCGTGCCACGGCTCGGCCGCGAGGACGCCCTGCGTGACGAGGGCGAGGGTGGACAGGCCGCTGGCGCAGATTGCGGCCAGGGCCTGCGGGTAGACCGCCCTGCGGCGGCGCGCCACCGGCCGCAAGGAGATCCAGCCCGCCGCGGCGAGCATCACCGTCAGCGTGCCGAGCACGACCGCCGGGTGGCTCGTGCCGAAGATGAACGTCAGTACGTAGCCCACCAGCGCGAGCTGCGCCACCATGCGTCCGATGCCGTACAGCGCGGCGCCGGCGCCGGCCGACCAGCGGTGGAGGATGGCGAGCACCACCAGCGCCGGCAGCAGGGAGAGACTGAGGTTCGTGAGCGGAATCGCGTCGACGGAGCCGGTCATGTTGCCGTGGAGCATACCGCGGGGTGGTGGCTCGCGGCCGGCTCTCTCGGGGTGGCCGTCCGGGCGATACGACCGGGCGGGGCGGGCAGCCGGGGGGAGAACCCAGGGGAGAACCCGGCCGTTGGGAACAGGAGCCCGAGCGGGAGCGGCGCGCCGCGCCCCGCCCGGGCCGGAGCTCTATTCCGCGTTGACTGCCGGCGCCGGGTCCGACGACGGCCCGGGCGGCGGTGAGGGCGGCGCGGCCACCGGAATCACCGTCGCCTCCGGCATGATGAACCAGGCCAGCGCGTAGGCGAAGATGCCGCAGATCACGAAGCCGGGGAAGATGGAGAGCAGGACCCACAGGATGCGTACCGCCGTGACGTCGACGGTGAAGTACTCGGCCAGGCCGCCGCAAACGCCTGCCACCGTGACGTTGTCGGCCGACCGCTGCATGCGCCTGCGCCCGACGATGATGGGCTCGGAGGCGGGCTCCGCTTCCGGCACGATGATCCAGGCGACGACGTAGGCGAGCACGCCGAGCAGGATGGTGCCGGGCACGATGGACAGGATGACCCAGGCCACGCGGATGAAGACCGGATCGGTGTCGAGATACCGCGCGATGCCGCCGCAGATGCCGGCGAGCTTGCGGTCGACCTGCGAACGCCGCAACGGCTTCGGAAACAGGCTGGCCTGTGCACGCTGGCGCCGGCCGCAGAACTGGCAGTAGGACGCGTCGTCCGGAATCTCGCGCTGGCAACTCGTGCAGATCATGTCGGCCTCTCCTGTCTCGCGGTTCGCTTCCCGGCCGCGGGTCGCAACGGCGCGCGCTGAAGGCGGTCGCCGCCCGCCCCGCGGTACATGGAGATACGCAGACGCCTGCCGAGGGTTCCCGGTGCGGTCGTGCTCAATCGGTCTCGGGCGGGAAGACGGTCGCCCGCCAGCCGGCGAGCAGGTGGACGACGTCCGCGCGGCCTGCCGGCGCCAGCATCAGGAACCGCTCGCCGCCGGGTGCGGCGTCGTAGGCCGGCAGGTTTCCCAGGGGATCGCGGACATGCGTGCCGTCGAAGAGGTGCTCCGGGTCGCCGCCGGGCCGGCCGGCGTCGTCGATCGCGACCCGGTGGAGGCTTCGTCCGCGGCGGTAGAACAGCGCGCCGCCCGACTTGTCCCAGACCGGTTCCGTCCCTCCGAACGGCGTGATCCGCATGGCCGGGCCGTCCGCGGGCGCGTCCGCGGGACGGATGAACACCTGGTCGCCGTCGCGGCCGGCGACGTCGGACACGTACGCGATCCAGCGGCCGTCCGGCGAGAACGCCGGCGCCCGTTCGTTGGCGTCGGTCGCCAGCCACGGCATCGCCTCCTCGCCGGCGCCGTCGGGCCAGGTCCAGATGTCGCGGAGACGGTCGGGGCGCAGCTCGTGGAAGGCGAGCGTGCGCCCGTCCGGCGACCACGATCCCGGCGTGCGCTGGTCGCCGCCGACCAGGGGGCCGGAGACGTCGCGGCGCCGCACGCCGAGGCGGAAGAGCCGCTGCAGCCCGGTGCGCGACGAGGCGAACGTCAGCGTCGCGCCGTCGGGTGACCAGACGGGGGAGTGGTTGTCGCCCGCCTCCGCGGTCACCTGCCGGCGGCCGCCGCCCGCGAGGTCGAGCAGCCAGAGGTCGCGGCGCAGGAAAGCGGTGACCGCGCTGAACGCCACCCGCCGGCCGTCCGGAGAGATCCGCGGCGTCTGATGCCGCGCCGCAACGCCGTCGAGCGGCTCGGAGCGACCGCTCCGATCGACCCACACCAGGCGGTTGTCCCCCCCGGTCGCCGGCGGGGGGACGAAGAACAGCGTGCCGTCGCGGGCGGCCGCAAACCGCGACCGGCCCAGACCGCGGCGGCTTGCGGCGTTGCCCGCGGCGCCCCGCAGCACCGGCCGGGGGGATGGGGTCCCGCGTGTCTCCTCATCCGCGTCGAGCGCGATGGGGGCGGCGAAGATCTCGCCGCGGCGCACGAAGACGACGAACGACGGCTCGACGAACCAGCCGCCGCCGTCGGCGAGGAGCAACGGGCGCGTCTCGCCCGTCTCGCGGTCGAGCAGGCTCAGACGGGGGTCTCGCCCACGCCGCGCGGTGGTGAACAGGATCCGCCGCTCGTCGATCACGTGGGGCCAACCGTGCGCGGTCTCCTCGCCGTCGGCGTCGACGACGGTCAGTGCGACGGGCTCGCCCCCCGCTGCCGCCACCTGCTGCAGGCCGGCGTTGCCCGGGCCGCCGAATACGATCCGGCCGCCGGCGTCCCATGCCCCGCCGGCCGGCTCGCCGGGCACGCGCACGACGTCGGTGGTCGCTCCCGCGTCGTCGTCGAACCCCCGTTCATCTCCGTCGGGCATGCGTTCGTAGCCGTCGAGCGACACCGTGCGCAGCCATCCGTCCGCGAAGTAGCCGACGGCCGCGCCGTCCGGCGAAAAGAAGGGTTGCCTCGCGCCTTCCGTGCCCGGCACCGCCTCCGTCCCGAACCGATCCAGCCGGCGCGCGTAGAGGCGGGTGCGGCCGCCGGCGACCGCCGTGTAGGCGATGCGGCGCGCGTCGGGCGAGACCGCGACGTCCAGCAGCTCGCGGCCCGGCGGAATAGTGATCGACAGCGCCTGACGGGCCGGGGGCTCCGGCCGAGGCGCGAGGTGGCGCGACGTCGCGAGTCCGCCCAGGGCGGCTCCGGCCAGGCCGGCCAGCGCCATGAGACCGAGAGCGGCTCGGCGCGGCATCCGACGTCAGGGCTCCCTATCCGGGTAGCCGGCGCGAGCCTGCTCCAGGTCGTGCGCGATCTGCCGCGCGAGGGCGGCCGGCGCCGTGACCCGCACGCCGGGTCCGAAGCTCAGGATCCAGCTTCGGAGCGCACCGTCGTTGCAGACGTCCATCGTGACCGCGACCGATCCGTCCTCCCCCGGCTCGACCGTTTGCGAGGAATGCCAGATGCGTTCCTGCACGTAGGGGGCCAGATCCGGCGCGAACTCCAGCTCGACCCGCTCGGGAGCCCCCTGATGGATGCCGAGCGAGTGCGGAAACGCGGCCTCGGCCAGTTCCTCGACAGGCTCGAAGGTCTCGTTCAGCGGGGTCAGGCTCCGTATGCGCTCGACCGCGAACGTGCGCACCTGCTCGTAGCGCGGCACGTAGGCGAAGAGATAGAGCCCGCCCTCGGCGTACACCAGCCGGTAGGGATCGAGGCGGTACGACTTCTCGCGCCGGCTGGAGCGGGAGTGGTACAGCATGTCCAGCCGCCGCTGGTGCAGCAGCGCGTCGAGCAGCCGGCCGATCGTCTCCCGCTGCCGCCGGTCGTCGAGCCGTCGCGCGGGCGGGGCCTTGGCCTGGATCACGTCCGGCAGGCGATCGAGGAACTGCCGCATGCGCGGGCCGAGCGCGGCCTCCAGCTTGGCGAATGCGCTTCGCAGATCCTGCCCGAACGGCGGCACGGCGAAGCACTCGACGAGCGTGCGGCTGAAATAGAGGGCCGACAGCTCCGCGAGGGTGAATGCCGTGTCGTCGAGGCGCCTGAACGGGCGGGTGTCGAGCTTCCACCGTTTCGCCACGTCGTCCGCCACGTCGTAGAGCGGGAAGCCTGCCTCCTGCAGCGCTTCGAGGTCCCGGCGAATCGTGCGCGTCGTCACCCCGGTCGTCTCGGCGAGCCGGCGGATGGTGGCGCCGCGCGAGGCCTCGAGCTCACGCAGGATGGTCCACTGGCGGATGACTTCGGCGTTGCGCGGCAACCACGCCCTCCCTGCCTCCGTATCAATCATAAAGGCGGCGAAACGCGGCGCCGAAAAAAGTACCGAGGGGTGTGACCTGACCTGTCACGCACGCGCGCTACGCTGGGTTCATCCGGGAAGACAGCCCTCGCGTGAAGGGTTGGACCGGGTTGCATCGGCATCCGGGGAGGCGGCGCTGTCAACGGGGGGCGTTCCGGCGCGGCAAGACGCGGCGGCGCGGACGGTCGAAGGGGTACGACGATGGCGGAACACCGGAACGAGACGGCGACACAGCTCGATTTGACCTATGATGGGTCATGGCCGGTTGCGGTCAGACCCCTCGCCAAGCCGCGTCGCGGCGCCACTCGACTCTGCGTGGTCTGCGGGCGGATGCCGGCGCATCTGACGATAGAACGCGCGTCCGGGCAGCGGCCGGCGCGGCTTTGTCTGCGGTGCCACCACGCGGTCATGCGGCAGCGGCGAATGGCGCGCGCCGGTCTCGATCCGGCCGGCGCGGTTCGGCCGCAGGGGGGGCTGATCGTATCGCGGGAGAACAGGCTCTCGGCCGAGGCCCTGTATCGGAAGTTGTCCACATCGCGCCGGCGCGCCCAGAAGGCCGCCCGCGTCGCGCTAGGGGCAGGTTGAGGGGCGATCCGGTCGACAAGACGGCGGACGTACGCATATCGGTGGAGGTGTTCGGAATGGTGAATCTGGACATGTCGGCAGACGTCGATCGGCGGAAGGGATCGAAGCGACGAACGCCACGGCCGGAGGCGTTGTGCCGCCGATGCGGCAAACGCGAGGCGGTGTCCTCGCGGTCCACCCGGAAGCGCCGGGTCAACCTGCGCCGGCGTCACGATCTCTGTCTCCAGTGCCGGCGTGCGCTGCGCGATGCCACGCGAAACCCCATGCTCTAGCTGTGCTCAGGTGCTGACCGCTTGCCGCCGTCCTCGCGTCTCACGATCCTGACTACCCCGGCGGCGGAGACCCGCATCAAGGCCGCGGCCGATGCGCTTCGGCGCGGCCTTGGTCGTGGCGAGGTGTTGCTCGTCGGCGAGACCCGGGAAGCGGTCGACGATCTGGCGCGCGACCTTGCGGCGGAAGCCGGCGCGACGTTCGGACTGCATCGGTTCAGCCTGCGGCAGCTCGCGGCGAGCATCGCGACCGTCGACCTCGCCCGCCGCGGACTCGCTCCGGCGAGCGGTCTGGCGACGGAGGCGGTGGCGGCGCACGCCACCTTCGAGGAGTCGAAGCTCGAGGCGCTCGATTACCTGCAGCCGATTGCCGACTTCCGCTCTTTCGGCCGGACGCTGGCGGCGACCCTGCGTGATCTGCGCCAAGCGGACACCGACGTCGATCACGCGCGGCAGCTCGACCGGAGCGGTCCGGACGTCGCGCGGCTCGCGCGGCGCTACACCCGGCTTCTCGACGACGCGGGGCTCGTGGACGGCGCCGCACTCTGTCGCACCGCGGCGAGGGTCCTGCGGGAGGGCGCCGAAGGGATCGAGGGCGCGCCGCTCGGCGGTGTGCTCGTCCTGCTCGACCTCGCCGTCACCGACGAGGCGACGCTCGACGTCGTGGCGGCTCTCGCCGGGCGGGCCGGAGAAACGCTGGCGACCGTGCCGGCGGGCGACGATCGGACGCTCGCGGCGCTGCGACGCCTGCCGGGGGCGGTGGAGACCACGGCCCCGGTGTGCGAGCCGGCCGAGGACCCGCTGGATCGCGTCCGGCGCTTCCTGTTCGCGTCCGACGATCCGCCGCCCGCCGGCGCCGCGGCGGACTCGCCGGCCCTCACCTTCTTCTCGGCTCCCGGCGAGGGGCGCGAGGCGGTCGAGATCGCACGCTCCATCCTGGCGGAAGCGGCCCGCGGCGTGCCCTTCGATCGGATGGCGGTGCTGCTGCGGTCGCCCGGCGTGTACGCCGGACTGCTCGAGACGGCGCTCGACCGCGCCGGTATCGGGTCGTGGTTCGCCAGGGGCACCCGCGTCCCCGATCCTGCCGGACGCGCATTCCTGGCGCTGCTTGCCTGCGCCGCGGAACGCCTCTCCGCCCGGCGCTTCTCGGAATACCTCTCCCTCGGACAGGTGCCCCGGCTCGACGCCGGCGGCGGGCCGCCGGGTGATCGGGGCCGTTGGGTACCGCCCGACAGCGCTCCCGAGGCGACCCCGGGTCCGGCGCAGGCGTCGCTTTTCGACTTCCTCGCGGAACCCGCGGCCGGCGTGGATGACCCCGGGCAGGATCGACCCGACGGCGACGACGAGCCGGTCCTCGCGGGAACGCTTCGCGCGCCGGCCCGCTGGGAGCGGTTGCTGGTCGAATCGTCGGTGGTCGGCGGCCGGGATCGCTGGGAGCGGCGGCTGAACGGGCTGGCGCACGAATTGGGCTTGAAGCTGGCGGAGCAGCGGGCCGAGGATCCGGAATCACCGCGCGTGGCCGGCCTCGAACGCGACCGTGCGAATCTGGAGCATCTCCGGCGTTTCGCGCTCCCGGTGATCGAGCGGCTGGCGCGGTTTCCGGCCGAGGCGCTCTGGGGTGAATGGCTCGACCACCTGGAGGAACTGGCGCCGATGGTGCTGGCCAATCCCGACCGCGTGCTGGCCGTGCTGGGCGATCTGCGGCCGATGGCGCAAGTCGGGCCGGCGCCGCTCGGCGATGTTCGCGACGTGCTCCACGAGCGCCTGACGGAGCTGCGGGCCGATCCGCCGGCGCAGCGTTTCGGCCGCGTTTTCGTCGGCGGTCCCGAGCAGGCGCGGGGCCGGCGCTTCGCGGTGGTGTTCGTTCCCGGCCTCGCCGAACGGGTCTTTCCCCACAGGCCGCGACAGGATCCGCTGCTGCTCGACGACCTCCGGGCCGCGATCAACGCCGCGGCAGCCGGACCGCCGCGGCTCGGACTGCCCGACCGGCACGATCTCAACGCCCGGGAGAAACTGCTGCTGCGCCTGGCCGTCGGCGCCGCGACCGAGCGCATCCATTTCTCGTATCCGCGCCTGGAGGTCGGCAGGGCCCGCCCGCGCGTGCCGTCCTTCTACGCGCTGGACGTGGAGCGGGCGCGCACCGGCCGCATTCCCGACTTCCGCGAGGTGGAGCGGCGGGCGTTCCGGCAGGCGGAGGCGCGATTGGCGTGGCCCGCGCCGCTGGATCCGGACCACGCCATCGACGACGTGGAGCACGACCTGGCCGTGCTCCGAGAGCTGTTCGCGCCGGAACGAGGCAAGGAAGAGGTCGCCGGGCGGGCACGCTACCTGTTTCGCCTCAATCCGGGGCTGCGGCGCGCGCTGGCCGCGCGCTGGGCCCGGTGGAAGCGCGCCTGGTCGCGCCACGACGGGCTTTGCGAGATCGACGACGCCACGAAGGAAATGCTCGCCGCCCACCGGCTCGATGCCCGACCCTACTCGCCGTCTGCGCTGCAGTCCTTCGCGGTCTGCCCGTACAAGTTCCTGCTCTCGTCGGTGCACCGGCTGCGCCCTCGGGAGGAGGTCGAGCCGCCTCTGGAACACCTGGATCCGCTTACCCGCGGCCGTCTGTTTCACGAGGTGCAGGCGGATCTGGTCAGGACGCTGGAACGTCGGGCGGACCTGCCCGTGACCGCCGCGCGGGTCCCCGCCGCGGAGGCGGTCGTCGACGAGGTGCTCGATCGCGTGGCGGCCGACTATGCCGAGCGGCTCGCGCCGGCGATCGAGCGCGTGTGGCGGGACGAGATCGAGGCGCTGCGCGGCGATCTCAAGGGCTGGGTGCGGCACGTCGCGAACGAGGACGGCGAGTGGATGCCGATGCACGCGGAGCTCGGTTTCGGACTGCCGCCCGGGGACGGGCGCGATCCGGAGAGCGCGCCGGAGCCGGTGCGGGTCGACGGCCGCTGGCTTCTGCGCGGGGTCGTGGACCTGATCGAAGCCAGGGCGAGACCGACGGCGCGGGGCGAGCTGCGCGTGACGGATCACAAGACCGGCCGGAACCGGACGCGGGAGGGGATGGTGGTCGGAGGCGGCGAGACGTTGCAGCCGGTTCTCTACGGGCTGGCCGTGGAGGGGACGCTGGGCCGGCCCGTGCACGAATCGCGGCTGTCGTTCTGCACCGCGGCGGGCCGCTACGAGCAGCGCGTCGTCACGCTGGACGACGGCGCGCGCCGCGCCGGGACCGAGGTCCTGGAGATCGTGGATCGGGCGGTCGAGGCCGGCACGCTGCTGCCGGCGCCTCGTCAGGGAGCGTGCCGGTGGTGCGACTTCCAGGTCGTGTGCGGGCCCTGGGAAGAACAGCGCACGGCGGGCAAGCACCGGCCGTCGCCCGGACCCCGGCGCGGCGGAGGCGAAGCCGGCGCGGCGGCGTCTCTATTGGCGGACCTGACGACGTTGCGGGAGCTGCCGTGAGGAGGCGCCACACCGCGGGGGCGGCCGGCGCGGCGGGATGGGAGCGGGGAGCGCGATGAGCGAGCCGCCGCTGGCAGACGCCGACGCCCGGGAGCGGATCCGACAGTCGCTCGGCGAGTCGCTCGTCGTGGAGGCGGCCGCCGGCACCGGCAAGACCAGCGCGCTGGTCGGTCGCATCGTCGAGGTGCTGGCTCGCGGCGACGCCGCGGTCGACCGGATCCTGGCCGTCACGTTTACCGAGAAGGCCGCCGGCGAGCTGAAGCTCCGGTTGCGCGAAGGGCTCGAGCGGGCGCGGCAGTCCGGCCCCGGGACCGGAGCCGAGTCCGGCGCGGCGGGCGCTGCGGACGGCGCCGCGGCGCATCTCGACCACGCCATCGCGCACCTGGAAGAGGCGCAGGTCAGCACGATCCACGGGTTCTGCGCGGACCTGCTGCGCGAGCGGCCGGTCGAGGCGGGAGTGGATCCGGGCTTCGAGGTCCTGGACGACCGGGCCGCCCAGCGGATCTTCCGGCAGGCCTTCGAAACGTGGCTGCACGGCGCCCTCGACGACCAGCCGCCGGGCGTCCGCCGGGCCCTGCGCCGCCGGTCCACGCTGTTCCGGTTCGAGGAGTCTCCGGCCGCGGACGCGGGGCCCACCGACCGGCTGCGCCGCGCCGCCTGGCAGCTTGCGGAGTGGCGCGACTTCACCCGGCCCTGGCGCCGGGAGAGCTTCCCCCGGGAGGCCATCGTCGACCAGGTGATGGCGCACCTGAAGGAGTTCGCCGAGCTGACGGACAAGGCCGCCGACCGCCGCGGCGACCGCCTGTTTCTGGCCACGCAGCCCGCCCGCGCCCTCGTGCAGGCGATTCAGGCGACCGACGCCGTCCGCCCGCGCCGGCGGGACTACGACGGCATCGAGGCGCAGCTCGTCGAGCTGGCCGCGAACCGGGACTTCACGCAGCCCCGGCGGGGCGCCGGCACCCAGTACGGCGGCAGCGTCACCCGCGCCCACGTCCTGGACCGGCACGCCAAGATGGTTGACGTCCTGGAACGGTTTGCGAAGGTGGCGGACGCCGATCTGGCGGCGCATCTGCAGGCGGAGCTGCGCGATCCCATCGAGCGCTACGACCGGCTGAAGATCGAGGCGGGTCGCCTCGACTTCGTCGATCTGCTGCTGAAGGCGCGGGACCTGATCCGCGACCACGACGGCGTCCGCCGCGACGCGCAGCAACGCTACGCGCGCATCTTCGTGGACGAGTTCCAGGACACCGATCCGCTGCAGGCCGAGATCCTGCTGCTGCTGGCGTCGGGCGATCCCGACGAGCGCGACTGGCGCGAGGTGACGCCCGGGCCGGGCAAGCTCTTCCTGGTTGGGGACCCCAAGCAGTCGATCTACCGCTTCCGGCGCGCCGACGTCGGCGTCTACCGGCAGGTGACCGAGCAGCTCGGCCGGCGCGGCGTGGCGAGCATCGCGCTGTCCACGAGCTTTCGTGCCGTGCCGGCCATCCAGCGCCTGGTCAACCGCGCTTTCGCGCCGCTGATGGGCTCGGCCGAGGACGCGGCGGCGGCCGCGTCACGCCCGGGCTACGTCCCGCTCGCTCCGCACCGCGCGGACGAGCCGTCGCAGCCGGCGGTGGTGGCGCTGCCGGTCCCGAGTCCGTACGGTTTCCGGGGCCGCATGACCGGGAGGGCCATCGAGGCGTCCCTTCCCGACGCCGTCGGTGCGTTCGTCGACTGGGTGGTGCGCGAGAGCGGGTGGACGGTGACGGAGCGGACGGCGGGACCGGCCGCCGAGGGTGGCGCGCCGGCGCGTGTACCCGTCGAGCCGCGCCACGTCGCCGTCCTGTTCCGCCGCTTCGACAGTTGGGGCGCCGACGTGACGCGGCCCTACGTCGACGCGCTCGAAGCGCGCGGCATCCGGCATCTGCTGGTCGGAGGCCGGTCGTTCCACGACCGCGAAGAAGTGGGCGCCCTGCGGGCGGCGCTGGCCGCGATCGAGTGGCCCGACGACGAGCTCTCCGTGTTCGCGACGCTCCGCGGTCCGCTGTTCGCGGTCGACGACGAAACGCTCTTCGCCTACCGGCACCGCTTCCGGCGCCTCCATCCGTTCCGGATCCCCGCCGAGGCGGCGGCCGGAGAGGGGGACGGCGCGGATCGCTTCCTTCCCATCACGGACGCCCTCGATCTGCTGAGCCGGCTCCACCGGCAGCGCAACGACGTGCCGATCGCCCGAACCATCGGGCAGCTTCTGGAGGAGACTCGCGCCCACGCCGCGTTCGTGATGCAGCGGGCCGGGGAGCAGGTGCTCGCCAACGTGCTCCAGATCGGCGAGATGGCGCGTGACTACGAGGCGGGCGGCGGGCTCTCGTTCCGCGGGTTCATCGAGCATCTGCGGGACGAGGCGGCCGAACGCCAGGCGGGCGAGGCGCCGATCCTCGAAGAGGGCAGCGACGGCGTACGGATCATGACCGTGCACGGGGCCAAGGGTCTGGAGTTTCCGGTGGTCATCCTGGGCGACCCGACCGCGCGGCTCTACCGGACGACGGCCGGCCGCTTCATCGACTCGGAGAAGGGTCTGTGCGCGCTCCGGCTCGCGGGCTGGTCGCCGCTCGACCTGCTCGATCACCAGCAGGAGGAGATCGAGCGCGACCGCGAGGAGGGGGTGCGTCTGGCCTACGTGGCCGCGACCCGCGCGCGCGATCTGCTGGTGGTGCCGGCGGTGGGCGATGCCCCGGAGCTGGACGACTGGATCGGCCCCGGCGGCGAGCCCGACGCCGGTCCCCGCCACCCCCTGCGCAGCGCGTGGGCGAGTCCTCTCTATGCGGCCGTCTATCCGCCGCTGCAGGGCCGGCGCAATCCACGGTCGGCGCCGGGGTGTCCGCGCTTCGGCCGCGATTCCGTGCTTGACCGGTCGGACGGTGATCCGGCCGGCAACGACACGGTGGCGCCGGGCCTGCATACGTTCCGGGACGTGGGGGGAGATCCCGGCGCCGGCCGGAACAGCCGTGCGGCCGCGGACAACGTGGTTCCGTTCCGCAGCCCGGCGGCGTCCGCGACGGGATCGGAAGATGCCGGCCATGGGGTCGTCTGGTGGGACCCGCACCAGCTCGCGCTCGGCGCCGGGGCGCCGGTGGGCATACGCCGGGAGGAGCTGCTGTCGAAGGATGCCCCGGACGCGGCGGTCGAGGCGGATCTCGAACGCTACCGGACGTGGCGGCGGCGCCGCGAGGGCACCGTCGAGCGGGCCGCCCGCCCGAGTCTCGTGCTGGCGACGGCGACCGAGCGGGCGCGCGCCGGGACCGCGGCGCGGACCGGCCGCACCGGGCCACCGGCCGGCGGCCCCGCGCTTCCAGGTGCTGGCGGGGGCAGTGGCGCAGGGCCGGAAGCCGCGCCGCACGCCGTGACCGTGGTGGAGCTCGAACGCGCGGTGGCGCGGCCGGCCGGCAAGCGCTTCGGCTCGCTCGTCCACGCCGTGCTCGCCAGCGTGCCGCTCGACGTGCCGGCCGGCGGCCAGGCGCCGGTGAAGGAGATCGCCCGGTTGCACGGCCGGGTGTTGGGCGCGGCGGATGAAGAGGTCGCCGCCGCGGCCGAGGTGGCGCGGCGCGTGCTGTCTCACCCGCTCCTGGCGCGCGCGCGCGCCGCCGCGCGGCGCGGAGACTGCCGCCGCGAGGCGCCGGTGAGCATGCGGACAGCCGACGGCGCCCTGGTCGAGGGGGTGGTCGACGTGGCCTTTCGGGAGGACGGGGCGTGGACCGTCGTCGACTACAAGACGGATCGGGATCTGGAGGCAGCGGACGGCGCCATCGACGTCTACCGCCGCCAGGTCGCCCTCTACGCGGAGATGATCACGCGCGCCACCGGTGCCCCGGCGAGCGCAGTATTGATGCAAGTGTAGGATCGGACCTGTGGCGGACATGGGCGCGGGAGGAAGCCGGTGAGTCCCAACGCGAAGAAGCGGGCGGCGCGCAGCCGGGCGGGTCGGACGGCGGGGAGGCCTGATGCCGGCGGCCGGACCGCCGCGCGGAGGTCGAGGTCGCTGCTCCTGGCACTCGGACTGGTTGCTCTGGCGGCTGGCGGCTGGGCGTTCCTGGCCTCGGGCCCGACCGAGATGACCGCCGCGCAACCGGCCGCCGTCGTCCCGTCGCTCTCGGTGAACGTCCACCGCGCGTTTCCGCACGACACCAGCGCCTACACGCAAGGCCTGCTGTGGTGGGACGGCAGGCTCTACGAGAGCACCGGCCAGTACGGGAGCTCCGACCTGCGGCGGATCGATCCGGCGACCGGCGCAGTCGAGCAGGAAGTCGACATCTCGCCCGCGTACTTCGGCGAGGGGCTCGCCCGGGTCGACGACCGCCTGATCATGCTGACGTGGAAGGCGCAGCGGGCTTTCGTCTTCGGTCTCGAACGATTCGACGAGCAGCGAACGTTTCGCTACGAGGGCGAGGGTTGGGGATTGTGCAACGACGGCAGCCGGCTGGTCATGAGCAACGGCTCCAACCGCCTGACGTTTCGTGACCTCCGGACGTTCGAGGTGCTCGGCGACGTCCCGGTCACGTTGCGCGGTTTCCCGCTCACGCAGCTAAACGAGCTCGAGTGCGTCGGCGGCGCCGTCTACGCCAACGTCTACCAGACGGACTTCCTGGTCCGCATCGACCCGGATACCGGACGCGTGACCCACTACATCGACGCGGCGGGACTCCTGACGCGGGAGGAAGCGCGCGGGGTCGACGTGCTCAACGGCATCGCGTTCGACCCCGGCGCCGAGACCTTCTACATCACCGGCAAGCTGTGGCCGAAGATGTTCGAGGTGACGTTCGAGTAGGACGCGCTGCGGCCTCCGATTGCGCTCCAGCCGGGCCTGACGGGCGGTCGTCCCGTTCTGCGGCGGTATCTTGATCGCTAGCGGGGAACGGGCGTCCGACCTCCGCCGCCGCTGCTGCTCCCGCCACCGCCGCTGCTGCTCCCGCCACCGCTGCTGCTCCCGCCGCCACCGCCGCGAGAGAAACCGCCGGTGGAGGTCACGCGGCCGCTCCGCCCGGAACGGGTCGAGCCACCCCCTCCTCCGCCCGACGAGGCGGCACTCGCTCCGCCGCTGTCCCTGGGCACCGGGGCTCGCTCGCTGACGCGCGTGTAGCCGACGCCGTTGACGGCCCGCGCTCCGGTCTCCGCATCGTCCGTGCCGTCGATCAACGCGCCCCGGCGGCCCCAGCCGTTGTAGTAGTAGGGGTCGTACCAGTACGAGTTCCGCCACGTGTTGTACCCGTACATCCCCAGATAGGAATAGCCGAACGGCGCCCAGTAGTTGTCGGCGTAGCCCATTCGCGACCAGGGGCTGCCGAACCCGCCGCCACCCCAGCCGAGGCC